>CAXSEO010000314.1:0-4219 GCA_964235525.1 uncultured Sphingomonas sp.
AGCCACGCGATCGCGAACACGCCGGTGACGACCGCGCTCGCCGCGAGCGTCGACATTACCCGCCAGCCGAAGCTGTTGTCCCCGAACAGCCAGATGCCGAGCGCGATCAGCTCCTTGCCGAGGAGCGGATGTTCGGTGTTGCGCGGTGCCGCCAACGCCAGCAGCGCGCGGGCGGCCGGGACGTATTGAACCTCGTCGAACACCAGCTTGCGCGGCACCTCGACGCGAAACAGGAACAGCGCCTCCGCCACCACGCCAAAGGCGAGCGCGAGCGGCACGGGGCGGCGCAGAAACGAGATCAGGCGAGCCATAACACCGCTCCCTTGCAGGCGGGCGGGATGAAAGGCAAAGCGCAGGGATGAAGCGCAGCACCGGGCAGGACCGCTCGATCACCCAGCACTGGCGGCCCGCCACGCGCGCGGTGCGCGGCGGCACCGCGCGGTCCGAATGGGGCGAGACCTCCGAGGCGCTGTTCCTCACCTCCGGCTATTCCTACGATTGCGCGGAGGACGCCGCCGCGCGCTTCGCGGGCGAGCAGGCGGGAATGACCTATTCGCGGCTGCAGAACCCGACGGTGGAGATGCTCGAACAGCGCATCGCGTTGCTCGAAGGCGCGGAAGCCTGCCGCGCGACCGCCACCGGCATGGCGGCGATGACGGCGGTGCTGTTGTGCCAGCTCTCGGCGGGCGACCACCTGGTCGGCGGGCGCGCGGCGTTCGGGTCGTGCCGCTGGCTGACCGACACGCTGCTGCCCCGCTTCGGCATCGAGACGACGGTCGTCGACGCCCGCGACCCGCAGGCGTTCGCCGACGCAATCCGGCCCAATACCAGGGTCTTCTTCTTCGAGACGCCCGCCAACCCGACGATGGACGTCGTCGACCTGAAAGCCGTCTGCGCGCTGGCGAAGGCGCATGGCATCGCCACGGTGGTCGACAACGCGTTCGCCACCCCCGCGCTGCAACGCCCGATGGAATGGGGCGCGGACGTCACCGCCTATAGCGCGACCAAGATGATGGACGGGCAGGGGCGCGTGCTCGCCGGCGCAATCTGCGGGACGGAGAAGTTCATCACCGAGACGCTGCTGCCGTTTATACGCAACACCGGCCCGACGCTGTCGCCGTTCAACGCCTGGGTGGTGCTGAAGGGGCTGGAAACGCTCGACCTCCGCATCCGCCGCCAGTCGGCGAGCGCGGTGGAGGTGGGGCGGTTCCTCGAACCGCGCGTCCGCCGGATGCTGCACCCGGGGCTGGCGAGCCACCCGCAGCATAACCTCGCCAGCGCGCAGATGGACGCGTGCGGCCCGATCTTCGCGTTCGAGGTCGACGGGCGCGCGCAGGCGCATGCGCTGCTCAACGCGCTGGAGCTGATCGACATCTCGAACAATATCGGCGATTCGCGCTCGCTGATGACCCACCCCGCCTCGACCACCCACTCCGGCGTCAGCGCCGAGGCGCGGGCGGAGATGGGGGTGACCGAGGGGCTGTTGCGGCTCAACGTGGGGTTGGAAGACCCGGCGGACCTCCTCGCCGATCTCGACCAGGCGCTCGGGCGCGTGGGGCTGTGAAGGCGTTGTTCCCGCACGCGGCGGAGACGGCGGGGGTCACCGTGCGCGTGTCGGTCAGCTATCTGCCCGAACAATCGGAGCCCAAGCGCGGGCGCTGGTTCTGGGCCTATCACATCCGCATCGAGAACCACGGTGGGCAGGCCGTCCAGCTGCTCACCCGCCACTGGGTGATCACCGACGGGCGCGGCGCGCGGCATTCGGTCGAGGGCGAGGGCGTGGTCGGCGAACAGCCGCTGATCGCGCCGGGCGACAGCTTCGACTATGTCTCCGGCTGCCCGCTCGCCACCCCGACCGGGCATATGCAGGGGAGCTATCGCGTCGTCGGCGCGGATGGCGAGCGGTTCGACGTGGCGATCCCGAAATTTGCGCTGCTCGCCCCGGCGGTGGCGAGTTGAGCGAGGCCCTCACCCTTCTGCCACTTCGCGGCTCCCTCCCTCTCCCGCTCGCGGGAGAGGGACAGGCGCGTAGCGCCGAAGGGTGAGGGATCGCCGGGCGTGAAGCGCACCCACCTGCCGCTGAACGGCCTGCGTGTGCTCGACGCGGCCGCGCGGCACCTCAGCTTCACGCGCGCCGCCGACGAGCTGGCGGTGACGCCCGCGGCTGTCGGCCAGCAGGTGCGCGCGCTGGAAGAGACGCTGGGCGTGGTGCTGTTCCGCCGCACGACGCGCGGGCTGGAGCTGACGCCGGAGGGCGACGCGGGGCTGGGCGCGCTGCGCGGCGGATTTCTCCAGTTCGAGGAAGCGGTGCGGGCGATGCAGGCGGGGCAGTCGTCCAAGTCGCTGACCATCGCCGCCCCGCGCGACGTGACCGAGAAATGGCTGATGCCGCATCTCGCCCGGCTCGCGCGGGCGGACGGCGATCTCCGCTTCGCGCTGGTCGCCAGCGAGGGCGAGTCCGACTTCGCGGAGGCCAATCTCGACCTGGCGATCCGTTGGGCGGAGGGGCCGGGCGAATGCGAGGGCGAAGCGCTCGAGTCGGAGGGCATAGTGGCGATCGGCGCGCCGGGCGGGCCCGGCGACCTGCCCGCGATCGCCTGGCCGGCTTGCCCACCCGAGGATGTCGGCGCGCCGGTGCGGGTCGCGGACGCCGGCCTCGCGATCGACGCGGCCGCCGAGGGACTTGGTCGCGCGACAGTGCCCGAGCTGCTCGCGCGACGCGACCTCGCGGCGGGGCGGGTCGTCGCACTGGGCGAGCCCCGGCCGTCGCGGCTCGGCTATTGGCTGGTCGCGCCGCTCCCGCAATGGCGGCAGAAGAAGGTGCAGGCGCTGGTCGACGCGCTGACCGCGTAGGCTCTCAGCGCCCGGCCGCTGTCGCCGAGAGCGCCAGCGCGCGGTTCATCAGCGTCGCGAACGACAGCAGTGGCGTCTCCCCCTCCGTGCGGTGCCAGTTGCCGGTAACCGCGAACCAGCGCCCCTCACGCGTCCGCGCGAGGTAGTTGAGCGTCACGACCCCCGGCTCCGACCCGCCCTTGAACCCGACATAGCCGAACCGCGCCGCCGTCGTGGGGTCGGTGCCCGCGTTGACCGCGAGGATCGCGCGCGCGGTCGCGTCGCCATGGACGCGCAGCCAGTCGAGCGTGCGCGCCATCGCCAGCGGGCTGGCGAACCACTCCACGGTCTCAGTCGACATCGGCCCGTTCGCGAACATCGCGGCCGACAGCGGCATGGCCCTGATCCGCTCGGCGTTGGTGACGAGCAGCGCGCGGCGGCCGGCGAAGTCACCATGAGCCCACGCGGTCCTGAGCGCCGGGTCCGCCTTGATCGCGAACGCCTCGCGGGTGGTCAGCACCGGGAGGGTCCGGCGCACCTCGTCGCTCGCGCGAGCATCGACAATGAAGCGATCGACGCGATCGCGACCGAGCACGCCTAGCAACGTGTCCGCGGCGGTGTTGTCGCTGATCGAGATCGTCAGCGTGGCGAGGCTCTGGAGAGTCAGCGGCGTGGCAGCCGGCCAGTTCTGGGTAATGCCCGACGGCAGCGATGGAGTCCCGAGCGGGATCACGTCCGTCCAGCGCCGCTCGCCCGCGTCCACCTGCCGCGATGCTTCCGCCAGCAGCCACAGCTTGAACGCCGAGCCGAGCGGCGCGCCCGCCGCGCCGCGCCACTGCGCGAGCGGGCGAGGTTCGCCATGGCCGAGTTCGTAGATGCCGAACCCGCTCGCGCCGGGGAGGGCCTGGAAATCCGCCTGCAGCTTGGCGAAGCTGTCGTCGCGCAACGCGGTGCCGGTGATCAGCAGGCCGATGACCTGGTGCGGCGCAGCGGGGTCGATCGCGATCCGCATGCTCGCCGTGCCGCGCTCGAACCCGACGGTCAGCCGCGCGGTGAACGGCGAGTCGGGCGCGATTCCCTCGACCCGCTCGGGCGCGCCGAGCGTGGCGCGCAATTGCGCCAGCAGCGGCGCTAGCTGGGCGGGCGGCACCGCCGCGGTGAAGCTGGGGGCGAAATAATCGGGCGGGCTCTGCCCGGCGAGCACCGTCACCAGCTCGGTAGCGCGCGCGGTCAGCGCCGGATCGGCGGTCTGCGCGACGGCTGGGGCGGCGAGCAACAGCCACGCCCACAGTAGCAGGCGCGTGACTCGCCTCAGTTCTTCAGCTTCCACCCGCGCCGGAGCAGCGTGTAGCAGAGCAGCCCCAGCGCGATGTCGAGCGCCAGCACC
>CAXSEO010000315.1:0-4212 GCA_964235525.1 uncultured Sphingomonas sp.
CGGCGAGCGCGGCGTCACGGGTCCAGAGCCGTACATCATGCCCCGCACCGGCCAGCGTCTGCGCGAGCGCAGTGCCCCACGCGCCCGCGCCGACGACGCCGACCGTATCGGGGGCGCTCACGCCTTCACTCCCGCCCCGCGCACCGCTTCTGCGCTCGGATCGAGCGGCCACCTTGCGCGCGCGGGGATGTCGAGCGGGTCGGTCAACCCGGCGGCGAATCGCTCCGCGCCCGCCCAGGCGATCATCGCCGCATTGTCGGTGCACAGCCACAGCGGCGGCGCGACGAACCGCACCCCACGCGCCGCCGCTAACGTCGCCAGCGCCGCGCGCACCGCGCCGTTCGCGGCCACGCCGCCCGCGACCACCAGCGCGTTCACCGGCCCCGCCCCGTCCAGCGCGCGCGCGGTGCGGTCGAGCAGGCAGTCGATCACCGCCGCCTGGAAGGAGGCGGCAATGTCCTCCGGCGAGTGCTTCCCCGCCGCGCGCGCCACCGCGCTCTTGAGCCCCGCGAACGAGAAATGCGGCTCGGCGGACCCCAGCAGCGGGCGCGGCAGCGGCACCGCGCGCGAGTTCCCAAGCGCCGCCGCGCGCTCCACCGCCGGGCCGCCGGGAAAGCCGAGACCCAGCAGCTTGGCGGTCTTGTCGAACGCCTCCCCCGCCGCGTCGTCGATCGTGGTCGCCAGCCGCCGGTATCGCGCGACGCCCTCCAACAGCAGCAGCTGGCAATGCCCGCCCGACACGAGCAGCAGCAGGTACGGGAAGTCGAGGTCCGGGTCGCTCAGCCGCGGCGACAGCGCGTGACCTTCGAGGTGATTGACCGCGACGAACGGCTTGCGCGCCGCGTGCGCGAGCGCCTTGCCGGTGACGAGCCCGACCATCACCCCGCCGATCAGCCCCGGCCCCGCCGTCGCCGCGACCGCGTCGATCTCAGCCAGCCGCACGCCCGCATCGGCGAGCGCGGCCGCGACCAGCGGCTCCAGCGCCTCGACATGCGCGCGCGCGGCGATCTCGGGCACCACGCCGCCATAGGGCGCGTGCGCCGCCTCCTGCCCAGCCAGTCGATGCGCCAGAACGCGGCGGTCGCCCGTGACCAGCGCGGCGGCGGTCTCGTCGCAGGAGGACTCAAGGCCGAGGATGAGCATCGGGCCAGTCTACGCCCGTCCGTCGCGCAAGCGAACCCCCGGCTTGCTCGCCCACCCGGCTTCCCGCAAAGCGCGCCGATGCCTCGCTTCATCCTTGGCACCCGTGGTTCGCCGCTCGCGCTGGTGCAGGCGGGGCTGGTCCGCGACGCGCTCGCGGCCGCACACGACTGGGCCGCGGAGGACGTTGCGATCACGGTCGTGCGGACCACCGGCGACCGCGTCCAGGATCGCCCGCTTGCGGAGATCGGCGGCAAGGCGCTGTGGACGCAGGAGCTCGACCGCGCGTTGCTGGCGGGCGAGGTCGACGCCTGCGTCCATTCGATGAAGGACGTCGAGACCGTCCGCCCCTCGTCAATCGCGATCGCGGCCATGCTCCCGCGCGCCGACCCGCGCGACCGCCTGGTCGGTGCGGCGTCGATCGAGGCGCTGCGCGAGGGCGCGACCGTGGGCACCAGCTCGCCACGCCGTCGCGCGCAACTGCTCCACCGCCGCCCGGACCTTCGGGTCGTGACCTTTCGCGGCAATGTCGACACCCGCCTCGCCAAGCTCGCGCGCGGTGAGGCGGACGCGACGCTGCTCGCGGCGGCGGGGCTGGATCGGCTGGGGCGAGGCGAGGTGGGCGTCACACTCGACCTGCTCCCCGCGCCCGCGCAAGGAGCGGTGGGCGTCGAGGTGCGCGCGAATGACCCGATCGCCCACGCAGCCATCGCCGCCGTCGACCATGCGCCGACCCACGCCTGCGTCCGTGTCGAGCGCGCGCTGCTCGCGGCGTTGCGCGCCGACTGCCACTCGCCCGTCGCGGCGCTGGCGACGGTTGCGGGTAGGCACATGACACTCCACGCGGAACTGCTCGCCGCAGACGGCGAGGCGAGCGTCGAGGGCGTGGCCGAGGCGGCGGTGGGTGACCCGCTCGGCGAGCGCCTCGCCGCCGACCTGCTCGCGCGCGCGCCCGAGGCGGTGCGGCGGCTGTTCGCCGGATGACGCGCGCGGTGGCGGTGTTGCGGCCCGAGCCGGGCAACGCCGCCACCGCCGCGCGCGTCGAAGCACTGGGCTTGCGCGCGGTGCGGATGCCGCTGTTCGCGGTGCGCCCGCTCGCCTGGGACGCACCCGATGCGCTCGGGTTCGACGCGCTGCTCCTGACCAGCGCCAACGCGATCCGCCACAGCGGCCCCGCGCTGGCCCGCTTCCGCGCATTGCCCGTGCTCGCGGTCGGCCCCGCCACAGCGCGCGCGGCGGTGACGGCGGGCTTCCGCGTCGCGCTCACCGGCGTCGACGGGGTCGAGGCCTTGCTCGCCGAGGCGGGCGAGCGGCGCGCGCTCTACCTCCACGCGGCGGAGGCCAACATTCCCGCGCACCCCGCCATCGCCGCCGCGCTGCCCGTCTATGCCAGCGACACACTCCTGCTCACCCCCGAACAGCGCCACGCGATCGCCGGGACGGTGGCGCTGCTCCACTCGCCACGCGCTGCCCGACGCCTGCGCGAGCTGCTGCCTGCTGCCAAGCGCGCGCGCACCCGGGTCGCCGCTCTGAGCGCCGCGGTCGCCGCAGCCGCGGGTGACGGATGGGAAGCGGTCACCGTCGCCGCAGCCGTGAGCGACCCCGCGCTGCTCGCCGCCGCCGCGCGCGCGGCCGATTGACCCCCGCCCCGACCCCGCGCAAGGCTGCGAGCGCATGAGCGGCGCACTGCCCCCTTCTCGTCGCCGCGTCGGCCCGGCGCTGATCGTGCTGCTGGCCTCGTTCCTGGCGGGCCTCGCGCTGATGGCCGCGCTGGTCGCGCGGTTCGGCTGGTTCGCGCCCGCGCCGCCGCGCTCGGCGCTGGTCCCGGTCAAGGTGCTCGCGACCGCGCCCTCCACGCGACCGTCCACGCCCGCGTCGCCGCCCGCCGACGCGGGGACACTTGCCACGCGCGAGGCGATCCTCGCCGCCCAGCTCGCCAGCCTCGAATCGCGCACCGCGATCGTCTCGGCGGACGCGGACGAGGCCGGGAGCCGGGCGAACCGCGCCGAGGCGATGCTGGTCGCGTTCGCCGCGCGCCGTGCGATCGACCATGGCCTGGGGCTGGGCGGCGTCGAAGGGCCGCTGGTGGCGCGCTTCGCGGGCGCGCAGCCGCGGGCGGTGGACCTGATCCGGCGCGGCGCGCGAGAGCGGTTGACGCTCGAAGACCTGCGCGGCGGGCTGGACGCGCTGTCCGCCGGACTGGTGTCGGGCGGCGACGGGTGGTGGGCGAGCCTTCACCACAGCCTCCGCGCGCTGGTGGTTATTCATCCGGCGGGCACCCCCTCCGCCGCGCCCGCCGAACGGCTCGCGCGCGCGCGCCGCCTGCTCGACGCGGGCCGGGTCGAGGCGGCGATCGCCGAGGTGACGGCGCTGATCACCGCCATGGGGCTGCAGCCGGTGGCGGGCGAGCCACCGGCCTGAGCCTCAACGGCCTGGCCTCAATGCCCTTGCGCGGCCTTTTGCTGCGCGATCAAGGCCTGGTTGTAGGCGTTCTGCTGCGCCACCAGCGCCTTGTTGTATTGCTGCTGCTGCTGCACCACCGCGTTGTGCTGCTGCTCCTGCTGCACGATGGCGGTGTTGTGCTGCTGCTGCTGCTGCACGATGGCGGCGTTATGTTGCTGCTGCTGCGCCAACAAGTTGCGGTTGTACTGCTGCTCCTGCTGCACAGTCTGCTGGTTCTGCGCCTGCTCGCGTTGCAGCCTCTCCTGCTGGCGGCGCTGGTCGTCTAAGGCGCGCCGTTCATACCCGCGGTCGCCGTCATCGTCGCGGTGGCGCTCGCCCTCGTAGCCCGGCTGCCCGCCGTAGTAGCCCGGCTGCCCGCCGTAGTAGCCCGGCTGCCCGCCGTAGTAGCCAGGCTGCCCGCCGCCGTAACCCGGCTGTCCGCCGTCGTAGCCGGGGTTGCCGTAATAGGGCTGGGCATGCGCGGCCGCCGCGACGCCCAAGGCCAGTGCAAAAGTCGCCATCGTCGCGATACGCATCAAACGCTCCCTGAAGATCGGGGCGGAATTGCTGCCCCCAACGCGCCGGTGCTCCGCCGCACGTCCAAGCATCCATGGATCACCGCTGGCGCCG
>CAXSEO010000316.1:0-2065 GCA_964235525.1 uncultured Sphingomonas sp.
TCTCCCAGCCAAGGTCCTCCAGCGTCTTGAGCACGGTCGACTTGCCCGCCCCCGACATGCCGGTGACGAGCAGGATTTCCTGCGGGCCGGCGCTCATGCGACCACCGCGCGCAACGCCCATTCGACCTTGACGGGGGCCGAGGCTTCAAAGGCGGCGACGACGATCTCGGGCAGGTCGACCCCGTCGATCGAGCGCCGGCGCGGCTCGGGCAGCCGTTCGGGCGCGCCCAGCCGGACCACCAGCGCGAGCGGTGCCTCCGCCAGATGCTGCACGTCGACGATCCCCAACCCGCGCACCTCCAGCTTGCCCGCGATCGTCGCGGGAGCGCTAGCATAGAGGAACGCGCCACGCCGCGCGAGCACCACCTGATCGTCGCTGACCAATGTCGCGCCGCGATCGATCAGGCGCAGCGCGAGGTCGGACTTGCCCGCGCCGGATGCTCCCTCGATCAGCACACCGCGCCCCTCAATCGCAACGCAAGTTGCGTGAACGAGCGTGCTCACGCGACGCGCGCCAGCGGCAGCCGGACGACGAAGCGCGCGCCGCTCAGCCGATCCTCGCGATCCTCGACCGAGATCGCGCCACCATGCCCGTCGACGATCGTGCGCGCGATGGCGAGCCCGAGTCCGGAATGCTGGCCGAACGCTTCGCCAAAGGGTCGAATCGATTGGAAGCGGCGGAACACCGCTTCGCGCTCTTCCGGGGGTACGCCAGGCCCTTCGTCCTCGACCCGCACCTCCACATCGCCGTCGTCCGCACGCACGGCGACGGTGATCAGCCCGCCGTCGGGGGAGAAGGAAAGCGCATTGTCGAGCAGGTTCTCGAACACCCGCTCCAGCCGCGCGCCCTCGCCCGCGACGATCAGCGGCTCCGCCGAGCCGGGGTCATGGCGCAACCGCACGCCGCGCTCGACCTCGCGCGCCAGCCGTTGCGCGAGCAACCCTTCGATCAGCGCGCTCAGGTCGACCGGCTCGAACTTGGCGCGACTGAGCTGCGCGTCGAGCCGGGAAGCCTCCGAAATGTCGGTGATCAGCCGGTCGAGCCGATGGACGTCATCCCGCACGATCCCGAACAAGCGCTCCTGCAGCGCGGGGTCTTTCACGGTCGCGATTCCCTCGACGGCCGAGCGCAGGGAAGCGAGCGGGTTCTTGAGCTCATGCGTCACGTCGGCCGCGAACGCCTCGGTCGCGTCGATCCGTGCCCGCAAGGCCAGGCTCATATCCGACAGCGCGCGCGCGAGACTACCGATCTCGTCGCGGCGATCGGGCAGGCGCGGCACCACAACCTCGCGCGCGCGCCCCAGCCGCACCCGCACCGCCGCGCGCGCCAGTCGCCGCAGCGGCCGCACGATCGTGCGGGCGAGGAACAGCGACAGCAGGATCGAAATCAGGGTGACGGTCAGCAGCACCATGCCGAGCCGGAACCGTTCGGCGCGGATGCGGTAAACAATCTCGCGATCGTTGACCGCGGTCATCGCGACCGATCCGTCGGGCAGCGTCGCGGCGGCGGTGATCACCGGCGACCGGTCCGGCGCGCGCCACGCGGTGGCGGCCGGACGCCGGGTGAGCAGCGCGCGACGAACGTCCGGCCACTCGCCGCCGTTCGCCCGCTCGCGATACGCGCGCGGCCGCGCCGCGCCCGCGATGGTGGCGATGCTCGCGTCGAGAAAGCGGCCGAACGCCTCGCTGCGCCCCTGTTTGTCGGGGTCAAGCAGATCGAAGTTCGCGACACCCAGACGCGCGCTATCGAACGCGGGCGCGCCGGTGGCCGCGAACAGCCGCACCCGCGTTCCAGTGTCGCGCGCCAGCCGCGCCACCAGTGCGGCCCGCTCGGGTGGGGGTGTCGTCGCGAGCGCCTCGGCGATCAATCCCACCTCGCGCGCGGCTTGGTCGGTGCGGTAATCGACGATCCGGGCGCGGTAGGAGTCGAGATAGAAGAATCCGCCCGCCAGCAGCAGCAGCGCGAAGATGTTGACCGCGAGGATGCGGCGAGTGAGCGAGATGTGCCCCGACCAGCGCAGCGCGAGGTCGCCGCCCTCGCGGAACCGCTCACTCCTCAGAAAAT
>CAXSEO010000316.1:2075-4201 GCA_964235525.1 uncultured Sphingomonas sp.
GGGTTTCGATCGAATCGAACTCGGGGTCGACGGCTCGGAACTTGCGGCGGACGCGCTTGATGTGACTGTCGATCGTGCGGTCGTCGACATAGATGTCGTCCTGATAGGCGGCGTCCATCAACTGGTTGCGCGTTCTGACGATGCCCGGGCGCTGGGCGAGCGTTTCAAGGATCAGGAACTCGGTCACGGTCAGCGTGACCGGCTCTCCGCCCCAGGTCACCCGGTGGCGGGCCTGATCCATGGCGAGCCGCCCGCGGGTCAGCGTGCCAGCGCCGTTCTCCGGCTCCCCGGGCGCGCTGGCCTCGCGCGCTTCCGTGCGGCGAAGAATCGCGCGGATGCGCGCGATCAGCAGCCGCTGACTGAACGGCTTGGCGATATAATCGTCCGCACCCATCGCGAGGCCCAGCGCCTCGTCGAGCTCATCATCCTTGCTGGTCAGGAAGATGACGGGAGTTGCCTGCCGCTCGCGGAACCGGCGGAGCAGCTCCAGCCCGTCCATGCGCGGCATCTTGACGTCGAAGATGGCGAGATCGGGCGGGTTGTCGACCAGCGCCTTGAGCGCCGAGTCGCCGTCGCCATACACGCGGGTCATGAATCCCTCCGCCTGCAACGCGATCGACACCGAGGTCAGGATGTTGCGATCGTCGTCGACGAGCGCGATCGTGGCGGTCATCGGCGAGCGTGATCCTGCATGGGACAGCGACTAGGCCAAGTGACGCGCGCGCTCAACCGCGCCCGTTTGACGCTCGCTGGCGGCGCGGCTACGCGCTGAATCAATGGCGCGAGGCGAAGACCGACGCGGCCGCGAGGTTTCGGAGGGAAGTAAGACGTGAACGATCGCAACCCCGTGGCGGGGCTGGACAGCCAGGGTATCGAGACCCGGGCGAAGCTGCATTGGAATCTGGTCACCGCGCAACTGGTCGAGGCGGCGGTCGAGCGTAGCGAGGGCAAGCTCGCGGCGGACGGCCCGTTGGTGGTCGAGACCGGTCCACACACCGGTCGGTCGGTCCGCGACCGCTTCATCGTCCGCGATGCCGAGACCGAGTCGTCCGTATGGTGGGGCAAGAGCAACCAGGCGATGGCGCCGGAGCATTTCGCCGCGCTCAAGGCGGACTTCATGGCCGCGCTCGGCGAAAAGCCCGAGCTGTTCGTGCAGGACCTGTACGGCGGCTCGCAGCCGGGGCACCGGGTGAACGTGCGCGTGATCAACGAGTTCGCGTGGCACAACCTGTTCATCCGCACGATGCTGGTGCGGCCCGCCGCGAGGGAGCTGGAGAGCTTCGTCGCCGATTACACGATCATCGACCTGCCCAGTTTCCGCGCCGACGCCGAGCGCCACGGGACGCGTGCGGGATCGGCCACGGTGATCGCGGTCAGTTTCTCCGAGAAGCTGATACTGATCGGAGGCACCCGCTACGGCGGCGAGATGAAGAAGTCGGTGTTCAGCCTGCTGAACTACCTGCTGCCGCCGACCGGCGTGATGCCGATGCATTGCTCCGCCAATATCGGGCCGAAGGGAGACACGGCGGTGTTCTTTGGCCTGTCGGGCACGGGCAAGACAACGCTCTCCGCCGACGCGAGCCGCACGTTGATCGGCGACGACGAGCATGGCTGGTCCGACACTGCCGTGTTCAACTTCGAGGGCGGTTGTTACGCCAAGATGATCCGCCTGTCCGCCGAGGCGGAGCCGGAGATCTTCGCCACCACCAAGCGATTCGGTACCGTGCTCGAGAACGTGGTGATGGACCCGGACACGCGCACGCTCGACCTCGACGACCCGTCGCTCGCCGAGAACAGCCGCGGTGTGTACCCGATCGACTTCATCCCCAATGCGAGCGCTGACAATCTCGGCCCCGTGCCTAAGAACATGGTGTTCCTGACCGCCGACGCATACGGGGTGATGCCGCCGATCGCGAAGCTGACACCCGACCAGGCGATGTACCACTTCCTGTCCGGCTACACCGCCCGCGTCGCCGGGACGGAGAAGGGGATGGGCGGCGAGCCGCAAGCCACCTTCTCCACCTGCTTCGGCGCGCCGTTCCTGCCGCGCCGGCCGGAAGTCTATGGCAACCTGCTCGCCGACCTGATCGGCCGCTACGGCGCGGATTGCTGGCTGGTCAACACCG
>CAXSEO010000317.1:0-4189 GCA_964235525.1 uncultured Sphingomonas sp.
CCGACCATCGGCTCGCCGCTTCACAGGTGCGAAAGGCGCCCGCGGTCGCGGGTGACGAGGCGTCAGTCGACGCCGGCGGGGCGAAGGGCAGCAGAGCCTCATAGGCGTCCCGCGCCTTCCGGTGGAACGCGGCGGAGATCCACGGCTCGCCGAACAGCAGGTACAGGATCGTCCCAACGCCCGGCAATGCAACGAGGAGCAGGAGCCACGCCGCTCGCGCGTAAGCCTCGCGTCCTTCGAGCAGGATCGAGCGGACGACAACCGCGAGATGGATGATGGCGAGCGTCAGCCAAATTGCCATATGAAGGTTCATCATTCGTCACCCAGGGTCATGACCGCAGCCAGCTAGGCTGACCAGTGTACTAATACGCTTCTGCATGATCGCGTCATCCCGCCACGCTGATCGAACCTGGCTAGGAGGTCAGGCTTCGAGATGAACGATCGGCCAGTTAAGGGCGCTCAACAAGTAACACTTACCGACCGGACCCGGGTCTCTGCAGCACCGCGCGGGTGGCAAGTCGCTCGCCTTGTGAATGTCGCCCGAAGGTATATCCTCGCCTCTAGGCTGCGGGCGTAGAAGGCCGGCACCACTCGCCTTGAACTTGAGAAGCGGGACCAGGAGCAGCATGATGTTGCAAAGGCTCACCCTGATCGCCAGCGCGGCGGTCCTGACCCTTGCGCCGGCGGTTGCGTCGGCGAAGACTCTCGTATCGGCCACACCCGTCGCTGGTGCCCCAACCGGCGCGTCTGCATACCGCATCATCTACCGTTCTACGACCGGGCGTGGTGCGCTTGTCCTGGCCAGCGGCATCGTCGTAGTGCCCGGAGCAGCGCCACCGCAGGGCGGTCGCGGCATCGTCGCGTGGGAGCACGGCACGACGGGCATTGCCGATGCGTGCGCGCCCTCGGCGAATAGGTGGCGGTTCTCGGTTATCGCCGGCCTCGCGCCAATGCTCCAGCGTGGTTACGTCGTCGTCGCCCCCGATTACATCGGCCTGGGCACCTCGGGCACGCACCCGTTCCTGATCGGTGAGGACACCGCGCACGCCGTGCTCGACGCCGTGCGCGCTGCGCGCGAGGTCCCGCGCGCGCAGACCAGCGGACGGTTCGCGCTGTGGGGGGAGTCGCAGGGCGGCCATGCCGCCTTGTGGTCCGGTCAGCTGGCGCGTTCTTACGCGCCCGACCTGCGGCTCGTCGGCGTCGCGGCGGCGGCGCCGGCAACTGACCTCGTCGCCAACATCGCGGGCGGCAGCAATGCCGCGGTGCGCGCGCTGATGACCTCCTATGCCGGGGTGTCCTGGTCGGCGGTGTACAACCTGCCGTTGTCGACGGTGACCGGCCCGGTCGGGCAGAACCTGATGCGGCGGCTCGCGCAGCAATGCGTGACGCTCGACGGCTTCAAGCTTCGGACCAAGATCGGCCTCGCGCGGATGACGTTGGCATTGCGCAACGTCGATCTGGCCACCCTGCCGCGCTGGGGCGATCTGATGCGGCGGAACTCGGCCAAACCGACGCCGCTCGGAGTTCCGTTGTTGGTCGCTCAGGGCTCCGCGGATGTAATCATCGCGCCAGCGGTGACGCGATCGTACGTCGCCGCGATCTGCCGCGCCGGACAGCGTGTCCGTTTCATTCCTGTCGCCGGCGGCGATCACGTCACCATCGCCAACCGGACGAGCGAGCAGACCGTCGCCTGGCTCAGCGACCGTTTCGCCGGGCGTCCCGCTCCCAGCGACTGCGCGAGACTTTAGGGTGTCGTCACTCCCGAGCGGAGCCAGGTCTTGATCGGTGCCGAACCACGCGCAGCGCGAACCTTTTGGGAGACACCGTAAGCGCAAACCCCATCAAGGTGCCTTGGCACCATCTGCCGCTGCCGTTGTGGTTGTTCGCTTTTCCGGTCCTCGGCGCGCTCGCCGTCCTGGGATCGCTCGCGAAGATGGGCACGGCAGGGATCGTCGCTGCGGCCATTGTCCTGGTTGGCAGTGCTGGCGGCGGTACACCACGCCGAGGTCGTCGCCCACCGCCTGAGTGAGCCGTTCGGGACGCTGGTACTCGCGATCGCCGTCACGGTCATCGAGGTATGGCTGATCGTGTCGCTGATGCTCGCGGGCGGTGCGGACGCCGCGACCCTAGCGCGCGACACGGTGTTCGCGGCAGTGATGCTGATCCTCAATGGGATCGTGGGCCTCTGCTGCTCGCCGGCGCACTCTGGCATCACGAGCAGCGCTTCACACTGCGTGGGGTGAGCGCGACGCTGTGCGTGCTGGCGGTGCTCGCGGTGCTGACGCTGGTGCTCCCCAACTATACCTCGACCCACCAGCGGGCCTAGCTTATGCACCGTCGCAGCTTGTGTTCGTCGCGATGGTGTCGCTCGTGCTCTACATGACATTCGTACTGGTGCAGACGGTGCGCCACCGCGACTACTTCCTTCCTGCAGGTGGTATGCCCGATGACCATGCCGTGCTGCCGACCGATGGCGCGACGTGGAGCGCGTTCGCCATGCTGCTGGTGGCGCTCGTCGGCGTGGTGATCGCGGCGCTCGTGCTGGCACCTGAAAGTCTGGCGGTGTTCCGCGCGGCACGGCGCAACCGGTTGCAGACCAGCCTCAACCTTGCGCTCGGCTCGGCGCTGGCGACTATTGGGCTGACGATCCCGGCGGTCGCGATCGTGTCGCTGGCGTTCGGATTGCCGTTGGCGCTCGGGATCGACGCGAAGGGGATCGTTCTGCTCGGGCTGTCGCTGTTCGTCGCCACGCTGTCGCTCGGCACCGGGAGGACAACGGTCCTGCAGGGAGCGGTCCACCTCGTAATCCTCGCTACCTATCTGTTCACGACGGTCGTACCGTAGATCGAACCTGACCCGGACGGCCAAGGAACTCTCCTTGTGGGAGGCGGAAGCACCGGTCTCACGCGTTTCTGAACGTATGCATCCGGTGAGGGCCGCACTGGCGGCGGATCGCAACGCTTACCCAAGGCGCGACCATACCGGTGTGGCGCAGGCCGGCGACGAAGGTGGTGGTCTACTCCGACGATTTCTCTCCGCGACTGAACCGCTTGCGCAACATAGGCGGGGTGACGCCTTCAGGGCCGATCCAAACTCGCCAACCTACGGTCGGAAAACCTGATATGAGAAAAGCGCGTCCGCGATGATCGGGGTGGCGGTTTTGGCTGCGGGTCTGTCTGTATCAAGGATCGAACCGCACGGTCCCGTCGACCCGATCCCCCGCTGCGTGACTAGCGCGCAACGGCGAACCCGCGCCTGCCGCTGCGACGCCTATAACCGGACTCCCCTGCCCGATGGTGCTCGCTTCGTGCTGCATCGCGGACGCTGCGTGGTGGAAGGCGGGTTGGGGCCTCCGTTACCCAAGCCGCCGCGCCCGCGACCGCCAGCATGAACATTCGCGCGCCAGACTCATTGTGAGGTTGATGCCGACAAGGACCGACATAACCGATCCCATGACCCCGCCCGAGGTGCTGGCCATGCGTAAGGGCAACAGCCTCAAGCCCGACGCGCAAGGGCGGCTGATCTTCCGGCCGCACGGCGTTGTGGGTCCCGGTTATGTGGTGGAAAACGTCGAGCAGCTCCGGCGCGCCAAACGATTCCACGCGATCAAGCTGACGCTGGGAACGATCACGGTCGGTGCGGCGCTCGGAAGCGTGGTGACCATGCAGGAAAGCGACGATCTCGCCCGCGCGACCGGGGCCGTTGCGGTCGTGCTGCTGCTGGCGGCGGTGCTGGTCTACCATTCCGTGGCTGGCTGGCGGCGCGTCGTCTCGCAAACCGCCATGCGCCCGCTCCCGTGAACAAGCTGGTCGCGCTTGCGATCACCCTGGCCGGGGCCGCGCTGGCGATCGGAGCCTGGAACCCGACCGGCGAGCCGAACCTCCACTCCTCGCCCTGGGTGGTCTGCCCTGGCGCGATCGTCGCCGCGATCGGCGCGTGTCTGCTCGCGTTCAAGGTCACGCCAAGGGAGCCCGGATTCCGCCCCGCCGGTATCAGCGTCATGGTCGCGATGGCCGGGGTCGCGGCGGCGAGCCTGTTGTTCTGAGCGTGGACCCGCGCTCCTCCCGTGCGTCGTTCTGGCCGATCGCGATCCCGCTCGCGATCGGCGTGGTCTTCCTCATCGGCGCGGTCGTCGTCGTCGCTCCAACCATCGCGTTCCTGGCCCGGGCCAAGGTGGCGAACGCGGCCT
>CAXSEO010000318.1:0-4163 GCA_964235525.1 uncultured Sphingomonas sp.
CCCTCTTGGACGCCGATCACCCCGCTAGGGGGTCCTTTTTCCACGCCGATCCACATAGCCATAAGTGCCGCACCGGTGCTTGCCACAGTGCCGCACCTGTGGCTTGCCCCTCACATCACCGGCAAGGCGGGCAAGACCGGACGCTTACTGATCAGGCTACCCATCGGCGAACAGGCCGATGTCGACACCGACTGTATTCGCATCGAGGAACTGGAGGACGGCTCGCATCGGCTGAAGATCATGGGACTCTAGATACGAACGCCAATCCAAGGTTCTTCCCTGGCGTATAGGTCAAAATTGGTCGCTAGCCGCCATGGGCGGCGCTGGGGGTCAAGACGGCGACCGCTGGCGTATAGGTCAAAATTGGTCGCTAGCCGCCATCCTACGCGGTAACTTCACCGCCCGAGCATCTCCGCCACCCACGCCGGCACGAGCGCACCCGCTGCACCACGCCTGCTCTCGTCGAACAAGCTGCTCCCCGCCGAGCGGTCCAGGTTCAGTTCGAGCGTCCGGGCACCAGCGCGCGCCGCCAAGTCAACGAACCCGGCGGCAGGATATACCGCGCCCGAGGTGCCAATCGACACGAACAGGTCGCACGCTGCCAGCGCACGCATCACCCGGTCCATCTCGTAGGGCATCTCGCCGAAGAACACGATGTCGGGCCGCAACGCGTCGGTGCCGCACGACACGCAGGGCCTTCCTGGCGGCAGGTCACCAATCCATGGCGTCCGAGTTCCGCAAGCGGCGCAGAGCGCGGAGGTCAGTTCGCCGTGAAGGTGGATCATCCGTCGACTTCCCGCGCGCTCGTGCAGGTCATCGACGTTCTGGGTCACCAGCAGCAGCTCGCCCCGCCACTCGGCGTCCAATCGCGCGAGCACGCGATGCGCGGCGTTGGGCTCGACGGTCGCCAGTGCCGCCCGGCGTGCGTCGTAGAAGCCGTAGACCAGCGCCGGGTCTCCCGCCAGCGCCTCGGGCGTGCACACGTCCTCCACCCGGTGTCCCTCCCAAAGCCCGCCGGGTCCACGGAAGGTGGCAAGGCCGCTCTCGGCGGAGACGCCCGCGCCGGTGAGGATCACGACATTATGCACATCGTTCATAGCATCGATCTCGCGCGCCCACGCCCCAAGCGGAAGGCGGACGGGCATCGCGTCATAGGTCGGCTGGAAGACCTGTCATCCTGGCGCTTGTGGTCCAAAGGTCGAGCGCGTTCGCTGCGTTGTAGGAGTCGTCGGACGATCGAGTCTCCCTCCCGTCGGAGAAGTACTTGCCTGTTGCATCCCCCTCCGCTCCCGAGGCGAGCAGGGCCAGACGCCGCCCGGAGATCGTCGGGCTGTGGACGTTGCTCATGAACAGCGACAGCGCGGGTAGGAGATAGCGGGAGACGAACCGCAGCGGCGGTGGATAGCTCCGCGCCAGCCCAGTGGCCGGCATCAGGCCGGGGTCGAGCGCGTTGACCCGCAGCGACTGGAGACGAGCGTCGGGTGAACCGGCCAGGCGACGAGCGAGTTCATAGGTCGTATAGATGTTGCACAGCTTGGAGGTGGTGTAGCGTCGCTGGCCTGCTTTGAGCCCCGGTTCGAAGTCGTGCGCGGCGGCCTCGGCGGTGGTGTATCGCGGCGCTGGCATCCCGGTCTTCTGCGCCGGATCGTGCGTCCCGCTGGCGGTGAAGGTGATCGTCCCCCCGCTCGCGAGGTCGGGCAGCATCAGCCTGCTGAGCAGATGGTGGCCCAAGTGGTTTGTAGCGAACGTCGTCTCGTAGCCGTCTGCGGTTCTGGTGGGAGCGCCGACGTTCTGGCCGCCCGCGTTGCACACCAGTCCGGTGAGTGGCGGGAACCGTCCCGCCCGGAACTCATCGACAAAGGCGTGGATCGAAGGCTGACTCGCAAGATCCAACGCCAGCACCGTCACGTTGCCGCTTGCGTCTTTCATCAGCGTGATCGCTTTTTTGCCCTGCCTAACGTCTCGCCCTGCGATGACGACGAGATTGCCGCTGTCTTTGGCGAGAACCGACGCGCATTCGAGCCCTAGGCCGCTATTGCCGCCGGTGACGATGAACGTCTTGGTGGGCACCATTGGTCGCTGCCTTCGTGTCCGCGACGAAGACTATCGTCATGGTAGACAGTGTAGACCTTGTGGGGGCGCTTTCAAGGCGTACAGGACTGGTATGGCGTTTCCAGGTAAGATCAACGCGCAAGCTATCACTGCCGCTGCCATCGACTTGCTCGAGCGCGAGGGAGAGCCGGCGTTGACGTTGCGGCATGTGTCGTCCCTGCTGGGCGTCACGCCCAATGCGATCTACCGCTACTATCGGAGCCGCGACGTGCTCGTCGCCGCGACCGCCGACGAGGTGGCGCGGCGCATACTCGACGCGATCGATCTTGCCGTGCCCGCTGCCGGGAAGCCGCTCACGGCGGCAGACGCGGAGGCGCGGGTCCGGGTGCTCATGACGGTTTACGCCGACTTCGCGGATGCGCATCCTACCCTCTACCATACGCTGATGACCGCCCAGGCATCGGCGGCGGTGGAGCTGCCGACGCCGCAATATCACGACCTTCTGTGGATGAGGGTGGTCGAACTGCTCGAGCCATTGGCCGGTCCGGCGGACGCGCCTGTGGCCGCGGTCACGCTGTGGAGTCTCCTGCATGGCATCTGGGCCTTGAAGCAGGCGGGCCGTCTGGGAGGCACCAAACCGGACAACGTTGAGGACTTCGCGTTCAAGACCTTTCTCGGAGGGTTGCGCCGGTAACTTGCCCTTTCATCGTCAAAGCCGGTCGGACGAGACGCCCTCACGCCGCGCGTTCTCAGGGGATTGTCCGCCAGGAAGGAGCATGAGCTTGCCGCGCGCCTTCCCGGTCAGGCTGATGTTTAGCGCTGCGCGCCAGTCCTCAAGGCCGAACGTGCGGGCCACGGGCACCGACCCAGCCGCACGCCCGGTGTGGAGTGCAACGGCGGCATGGGGCAAGATGCTCGTGATATGCTTGATGGGGGTGAAAGGAACCAAGATGCACATAACGCTGATCATCCTGAACTGCCTCGCGTCGCTGGCCTCGGCGGCCTTCGCCTGCATGGCGGTCGACAGGCCTCAAACCCTTTCGCAATCTAGCGCCGTCAGCGCTGGCGAGACTTTCTACGCCCACATGTACGCCGCTCGATCCGTTCCGTTCGGGCTGGCGGTGGGGCTGTTGCCGTTCTGGTATGGGGGCGTTTCGATGTTCCTGCTACTGTTCACCGCTGCTCTGGTCCAGGGTGCGGACGTTCTGATCGCCGCCGGAAGGAAGAAGTGGAGCATGGCCGTAGGGGCGACCGTGGGGCTGACTATCCACGCCATGTGCGGATTCGCGATCCTGTAAATCGCGGGCCCGGACGAAAATGGTAAAGCTGATGCAACCGCCTAAGCGCTAGGGTGACCCATGTGTGGACGGCTCTCCGTTGGCAAGCTTGAACAGTCGCTTTGCATTGCTGGTTGGTGCGGCCATGTGTCCGACCTGTTTGTGCGGCGCATGATGCCGCTGGCCGTAATGCCATTTGCGCGTCTCGGGTCCCGATCACTTGCACGCACTCGAGGTGCTTGGGTCATAGTGGGTTCTCCCGATCCGGCGGTTTCAACCGGCTTGTTGCATCAGTCCTGTTCGCCCTTCCCAACCTCCTCGACGCAGCTGCCGCCGCGCCTATCCTTGTGCGATCAGCGGCTCGCGATAGCGTTCGCCGCTGGTCATCAACGCCCAGATCGTGCGGGCGGTCTTGTTCGCGAGCGCGACGACGGCGACCTTCGCCTTGCGCCGAGCCAGCAGCTGCACCAGCCAGGGCCGCCTGGCGGCGTTGCGCTCGGCGTGCCGGATGACGGCCATGGCACCGACGATCAACATCTGACGCAGATACCGGTTACCCGCCTTGAAGATGCCGCCGAGGCGCTCCTTGCCGCCGCTGGAGTTCTGCTTGGGTACCAGCCCGATCCACGCCGCCAGGCCCCAGCCCGATCGGAAGATGGCCGGGTCGGCGACGCTGGCGACGAACGCGCTGGCGAGCAGCGGCCCGACGCCGGGGATCTCCATCAGCCGGCGGCCAAGCTCGGTGTCGCGGGCGCTGACCAGGATCCGGCGATCGTTGTCGAGGATCTGCGCCTTCACCATGCTCAGCTGCGCGACCAACATCTCCAGGCAGGC
>CAXSEO010000319.1:0-4163 GCA_964235525.1 uncultured Sphingomonas sp.
AGCGCCCACCCTCCGCGCGCCGTCGCACGATCGAGCCGCACCCGCACGCCTGGCCCTCGCGACCGTACACTCGCCATTGCTTCGAGAAATAGCCGAGCTCGCCATCGGGCCGCGCATAGTCGCGTAGCGTCGAACCGCCCGCGAGGATCGCCGCTTCCAGCACCGCGCGGACAGCCTCCGCCAGCCGCTCCAGCCGGGGAAGCCCGACGCGCCCCGCGGCGCGGCTCGGCGCGATACGCGCCAGGTGCAGCGCCTCGCAGACATAGATGTTGCCCAGCCCCGCCACGAAGCGCTGATCGAGCAGCATCGCCTTGATCGGCGCGCGCCGGTCCTTCAGCGCGCCGAGCAGGTATGCGCCGGTCAGCCCTGGGCCGAGCGGCTCCGGTCCCATCGCGGCAAAGGCAGGGTACGCGTCCAGCGTATCCGTGCGCTGGAGGTCGACGAAGCCGAACCGGCGCGGATCGTTGAGCGCCAGCCGCCGTCCCGACCCGGTCTCGATCACGAGGTGGTCGTGCGCGAGCAGCTCGCCCGGGTCGACTCGCCAGCGTCCCGACATGCCCAGATGGAACACGATCGTGTCCTCCCGGTCGGTGTGGATTAGCCCGTATTTGGCGCGCCGCCCCAGCCCCGTCACCCGCGCGCCAGTCAATCGCTGGCGCAGGTCGACCGGGAACGGCCAGCGCAGCCCCTCGCGCCGGAGCTCCACCGCCGCGATCCGCTCGCCCGCCAGCACGGGCGTGAGCCCCCGCACCGTGGTTTCGACTTCGGGGAGTTCGGGCACACGTCCGAGCTAGGTTGCGCGCCCGCCCGCCACAAGCCTAGAGCGCCGTCATGACCGACACCGTCCCCTTCGGCTACCAGGATGTCGCGCCCGAGGAAAAGACCCGGCGGGTCGGCGGCGTGTTCACCAACGTAGCCGCGCGCTACGACCTGATGAATGACGCCATGTCGGGGGGTATGCACCGCGTGTGGAAGGATCGCTTCGTGCGCCGGGTCAAACCGCGCAGCGGCGAGCGCATCCTCGACATGGCGGGCGGCACCGGCGACATCGCGTTCCGGCTGGCGCGGTCGGGCGCGGAGGTGACGGTCGCGGATATCAACCCCGCCATGCTCGACGTCGGCAAGCAGCGCGCCGCCAAGCGCGGGCTGACGGGGCTGGAGTGGAGCGAGCAGAACGCGGAAACGCTGACCTTCGCCGACCGGACGTTCGATGCGTACACGATCTCGCTCGGGATCCGGAACGTGACGGACATCCCCGCCGCCTTGCGTGAGGCGCACCGGTCGCTCAAACGTGGCGGGCGGTTCTTCTGCCTGGAGTTCTCGACGGTCGAGTGGCCGGGCTTCGCCGAGCTGTACGACGCCTATTCGCACCGCGTGTTGCCGCGACTGGGCAAACTGCTCGCGGGCGATGCGGACAGCTATCGCTACCTCGTCGAGTCGATCCGCCGCTTCCCGCCGATGCCCGCGTTCGAGCGGATGATCGTGGAGGCCGGGTTCGCGCGGACGGGCGTGGAGCCGCTGCTTGGCGGGCTGGTCGCGATCCACCACGGCTGGAAGATCTGACCCCCCGCTCGTGACCAGCGCCGTCACGCATCTCTGGCGGCTGACGCGCTGGGGTCGCGCGTTGGCGCGGCACGGCGCGCTGCGCGAGGTGGAGCGCGATCCCGCCGCGCCCGCCAGCGTTCGCCGCCTCGCACGACTTGCGCGAGTGGGGACGCGCGCACCGAGAGTGCCGCGCTACGCCGATGCGTTCCAGGCGATCGGCCCGGCGGCGGTGAAGCTGGGCCAGACGCTCGCGACCCGCCCCGACCTCGTCGGCGAGGACGCCGCGCGCGATCTGCTGCAACTCCAGGACGCGCTGCCGCCACTGCCGTTCGCGACCATCCTGGCGGCGATCGAGTCGAGCTACCGTCGCCCCGCCGCCGCGCTGTTCAGCAGCATCGACGAGCAGCCGGTCGGGGCCGCGTCGATCGCGCAGGTCCACCGCGCGATGACCACCGACGGGCGTGACGTCGCGGTCAAGGTTCAGCGACCGGGCGTCGAGGCGGAGTTCGCGCGGGCGATCGACACCTATCAATGGGCGGCCGCGCACCTGGAAGGCTTCGGCGGCGAGTTCACCCGGCTGCGCCCGCGCGTCGTGATAGAGACGTTCAAGCGCTGGACCGCGCGTGAGCTCGACTTCCGCCGCGAGGCCGCGTCCGCGTCCGAGCTGGCGGAGGCGATGGCGGCGGAGCCCGACTATCACGTCCCCGCGATCGATTGGCAGCGCACCACGGGCAAGGTGTTGACGCTCGAATGGATCGACGGGGTCAAGCTGTCCGACCGCGCCGCGTTGATCGCGGGCGGGCACGACCTGCCCCGCCTCGCGCGCACGCTGGTCCACGCTTTCCTGCGCCAGGCGATCGCGGAAGGGTTTTTTCACGCCGACATGCACCAGGGACACCTGTTCGCGCTGCGGGGTGGTGGCGTGGCGGCGATCGATTTTGGCATCATGGGCCGGCTCGACCGCCGCGCGCGCCTCTGGCTCGCCGAGATCCTGTATGGCCTGATCACCGGCAACTACGCGCGGGTGGCCGAGATTCATTTCGAGGCGGGCTATGTCCCCGCGCACCACGACGTCGCCGAGTTCGCGACCGCGCTGCGCGCGGTGGGCGAGCCGATGCGCGGGATGCCGGTCAAGGACATGTCGATCGGCACGATGCTCGAAGGGCTGTTCTCGATCACGCGCGATTTCGACATGCAGGTTCAGCCGCACCTGCTGCTGCTCCAGAAGACGATGGTGATGGTGGAAGGGGTCGCGACCTCGCTCGATCCCGAGATCAACCTGTGGGTCGTCGCCGAGCCGGTGGTGTCCGAATGGATCAGGGGCGAATTGGGGCCGGAAGCGCGGATCGCCGACGCGCTGCTCGCCAATGTCCGTACGCTCGCGCGGCTGCCCGACATCATCCGCCGGATCGAGGACAGCTTTCCGCCCGCGGGCGGCGCGCCGCCGATCCCGCCGATCCCGATCGTCGCCACCGTGCGCATCGGCAACGCGCTCCGCTACGGCGCGGTCGCGGTCGCCGCCGCGCTGGCGGGGGTCGCGGCGGTGCTGATGTTGCACCATTGACGCCGCCCCGGACGCGCCCGCTCTGGCTCCGTGCGCCGACCCGGTTCGCGGCGCTGTCGCAGGGGCAGGCGCGTGCGGCCCTCGCGCTGGTCGCGCTGTGGTTGCTCGCGACCCTGACCGCGCTGGCGGTACCCGGGCAGCCCGCTCGGGAGACAGCGTCGCGCGCGAGCACCGATGGCGATATCGCGATGTATGACGGCGTGATCGAGAACGTTCGGCATGGCGCCGGCTATTACCCCGCGACCGCCGAGGCACTGCGGCAGGGCAGCTATCCCCTGCGCCCGTTCGTGACGTTCCGGCTGCCGACGCTGGCGGTGACGCTGGCGGCGCTGCCGCAGCGCTGGCGGCCGCTGCCGCTCTATCTGCTGACCCTGCTCGTGCTGCTCGCCTGGGCGGCTCGCCTTCGCCCGGTGTTCGCCAGTCGCGCAGGGTTCGCCCTTGCGGTCGTCGCGCTGCTCGCGGGCGCTCTGACGGGGACGCAGGGCGCGTTGGCCAGCTTTCACGACATCTGGGCGGGGCTGTTGATCGCGCTGTCGCTCGCGCTCAGGCGGCGCGGGCGCTGGCTGGAGGCGGTTGCGGTCGGGCTGTGCGCGATGCTGGTGCGCGAACTTGCCGCGCCCTATGCAGTCGTGATGGCGGCGATGGCGTGGCGGGACGGCGAACGGCGCGAAGCGGCGGGCTGGCTCGCGGCACTGATGATCTTCGCGATGGTGCTGGCGACCCACGCGCACGCGGTCGCGGCGGTGCTTCATCCCGGCGACCCCGCCTCACCGGGCTGGGCGGGGATGCTGGGCCTGGGCTTTGTGGTCCGCTCGCTGGTGCTGAGCACGGGGTTGCAGGTGCTGCCGCTGGCGGTCGCGGCACCGCTGGTCGGCCTGTCGGTCGTCGGCTGGGCGGGGTGGCGCGACGCGCTCGGCGCGCGAGTCTGCGCGACGCTGGCCGTGTATGGGGTGCTGATCGCGGTCGCGGCGCGGGCCGACAATTTCTACTGGGCGCTGTTGGTCGCGCCGCTCTCGCTCGCGGGTCTTGCTTTCGTGCCGGACGCCGCGCGCGA
>CAXSEO010000320.1:0-4162 GCA_964235525.1 uncultured Sphingomonas sp.
ACCGCGACGCTGATCTACCCGGTGTACGGCTTCCTCGCCGCGCGCGCCTGGCCGACCCGGTGGCAGGCGTTGGCCTTGGCGCTCGCGGCGGCGGGGGCGGCGTTGCTGATGGGGCGATCATACCAGCTCGATCCGCGCCACCTCGTCGGCGACCTGCTCTGCCTCGCGGCGGGGCTGCTCTATACCGGATATTTCATCGCCATGGCGCGGGCACGAGCGACGATGACCGCGCTGCCCGCGCTGGCGCTGGCGACGCTGGCGAGCGCGGGGCCGCTGCTGCTGTTCGCGCTCGCGCTCGGCGAGCGGGTGATGCCGACGCATTGGGGGCCGCTGGTCGCGCTCGCGCTGTGCAGCCAGGTGCTCGGGCAGGGGTTGATGATCTACGCGCTCGGGCGGTTCTCGCCGCTGGTGATCGGGGTCGCGCTGCTGGTGCAGCCGATGGTGGCGGGGACGGTCGGGTGGATCGTGTACGGCGAGCGGCTGGGCGCGGCGGACTTCGTCGGCGCGGCGCTGATCGCCGCCGCGCTAGTGCTGGTGCGCGGGTCAACGGGCATGACGCGCGCGGCGGGAGGGGGTAGGGGTGGGGCATGACGATGCCACCCGACCCCACGCTCGACGAGATTCGTGCCGCGCTCGCCCCTGGCCTCGCCGGCAACGCCGCGTTCGACGGCTGGACTCCGCAGGCGCGCGATGCCGCGGCCGAGGCGGCGGGGGTCGACCGCGACCTCGCGGCACTTTCCTTCCGGGGAGGCGCGGTGGCGATGATCGACGCGTGGTTCGCGCACATCGACCGCGAGATGGAGGCCAGCCTTCCACTAGAGGCGCTCGCGGCGATGAAGGTTCGTGAGCGCATCGTCGCGCAGGTCGAGGCGCGGCTTGAGGCGATGGCGTTCGACCGCGAGGCGCTGCGCCGCGCGCTGGCGATCCTCGCCATGCCGCAGAACCTCGCCGCCGCCGCGCGACTCGGCTGGCGCGCCGCCAACCTGATGTGGTCGCGCGCGGGCGACACCGCCACCGACTACAACCACTATACCAAGCGCGCGTCGCTGCTCGCCATCTATGGCGCGACCGTGACGGTGTTCCTCGACGATGAGAGCGACGACTTCGCGGACACGCGCGCGTTCCTCGCCCGCCGCGTCGAGGGGCTGATGCGGTTCGAGAAAGCCAAGGCGGGCCTGCTCGCGCGCGGGCAACACCGGCCGAGCCTGTCGCGGTTGGTGGGGCGGCTGCGGTATCCAGTGCGGTAGCCAGCTCACATCCTATTGATACTCACTCGCAAGTCGCTATATCTGTGTGCATGAGCAACGTGAGCCTCGAACAGCTCCCGCAACGCCAGCGCGCGACGGTCGCGGTGATCGACTGGGCGCGGCTGGCGGAACCGGAGGCGCGACGGTTGCGCGAGTTCGGCTTCGACGAGGGCGTCGGCGTCGAGGTGCTCCACCGCGCGCGGCTCGGCGGCGGGCCGATCGCGTGCCGGATCGGGCGAATGACGGTGGCGCTCCGCCGCACGGTCGCCGCCTCGATCCTCGTCGCCGCGTAATATGCTGACGTGGCTGCGCCACGACCGCACCGGCCCGCTCCCCCACCCGGCCACCCAATCAGGATACTCTGTGGGTGGCCGGGTGGGGGAGCGGGCCGGTGCCGTAACGTTCAGCTTCGCTGAACCACGATAATGCACGCCGCGCCCCTAGTGGCCCTGGTCGGCAACCCGAACGCGGGCAAGAGCGCGCTGTTCAACGCGCTGACCGGCGCGCGGCAGAAGGTTGGCAACTATCCGGGCGTCACCGTCGAGCGCAAGGCGGGGCGGTTCAGTCTTGACGACGGTCGCCCGGTCGAGCTGGTCGACCTGCCCGGCGCGTACAGCCTTGATCCCGCCAGCCCCGATGAGCGGGTGACGCGCGACGTGGTGATGGGTCGCCAGCTGGGCGAGCGCCGACCCGACGCGATCGTCTGCGTGGTCGATGCGTCCAATCTCGACAACCACCTGCGGTTCACGCTCCAGCTGATCGCACTCGGGTTGCCGGTCGTGGTCGCGCTCAACATGGTCGACCTCGCCGAGCGCGACGGACTGACGCTCGACCCCGCCGCGCTCGAGCGCGAGCTCGGCGTCCCCGTCATCCCCACCGTCGCGGTCCGCCGCCGCGGACTCGACGTGTTGCGCGCGCGCCTCGCTGAAGCGGTCGGGCGCAAGCCGGCGGTGATGGGCGAACCCGAGGACATCGCCGCGCTCCAGCGCCGTGCACGCGCGATCGCCAGCGCCGCGATCCTGTCCGAGACGCCCGCGCGGCGCTGGACGCACGCGCTCGACTCGGTCGCGCTCCACCCGGTTGCAGGGCCAGCGGTGCTCGCCGTGATCCTGTTCGTGATGTTCCAAGCGGTGTTCGCGGCGGGCGAGGCCCCGGCGGACGGTATTGCGGCGGCCTTCGACGCGGTCGGGCGCGCAGTGAGCGCGTTGCTGCCGCCGTCCGTGCTCCGCTCGCTGCTGACCGACGGCGTCATCGCGGGGGTCGGCGCGGTGATGAAGTTCCTGCCGCAGATCCTGATCCTGTTCTTCTTCATCCTGCTGCTCGAAGCATCCGGCTATATGGTCCGGGCCGCGTTCCTGATGGACCGGCTGATGGCGAGCGTCGGGCTGTCGGGGCGCGCATTCATCCCGCTGCTATCGTCGTTTGCCTGCGCGGTGCCCGGCATCATGTCGACGCGCACGATCGAGGATGAGAAGGACCGGCTGACCACCATCCTGATCGCGCCGCTGATGACGTGTTCGGCGCGGCTGCCCGTCTATACGCTGGTGATCGCCGCCTTCATTCCCGACCGCCGGGTACTGCCGCTGGTGGGGTTGCAGGGGCTGGTGATGTTCGCGCTGTACCTGCTCGGCGTCGCGGGCGCGTTCGCGGTCGCGCTGGTGCTGCGGCGGACGGTGACCAAGGGTGCGTCCTCGGGCTTCATGATGGAGATGCCGAAATACCAGTCGCCGCGCCTGCGCGACCTCGCGATCGGACTGTGGAGCCGCGCCGCGATCTTCCTCAAGCGCGCGGGCACGACGATTGCCTTCACCACCATAGTGTTGTGGGCGATGCTGAGCTTCCCCAAGCCGCCCGTCGGAAGCGCGGTGTCGCCGGTCAACTATTCGGTCGCGGGCCGCATCGCCAATGGCATCGCGCCGGTCTTGAAGCCGATCGGGTTCAACCGCGATATCGCGCTGGCGCTGATCCCCGCGGTGGCCGCGCGCGAGGTGGCGGTGGCGGCGATCGGCACCGTCTATGCGGTCGACCACCCCGACGAGGGCGCCAACAGCCGCGCGATGCTCACCAGCCTGCGCGGGCGCTGGACGTTGCCGACCGCGCTCGCGTTCCTGATGTGGTTCGTGTTCGCGCCGCAGTGCATCTCCACCATCGCGGTGACGCGGCGCGAGACCAACGGGTGGAAATGGCCCTTGGTCCAGATCGGCTATATGCTAACGCTCGCCTACATCGCCTCCGGGGCGACCTATTGGGCGGCGGTCGCCCTGGGATTGTGAGCGAGGACTGATATGGCGGGCAGCGTCAACAAGGTGATCCTGGTCGGCAATCTGGGCAAGGACCCGGAATCCAAGTCGTTCCAGAACGGCGGCAAGGTCGTCAATCTGCGGATCGCAACCAGCGAGTCGTGGAAGGACCGCGCGTCGGGCGAGCGCAAGGAGAAGACCGAGTGGCACCAGGTTGCGATCTTCGACGAACGGATCGGTGAGACGGCGGAGAAGTTCCTCCGCAAGGGTGCCAAGGTTTACATCGAAGGCCAGATCCAGACGCGCAAATGGCAGGATCAGTCGGGCGCGGACCGCTACACGACCGAGGTGGTGGTGCCACGGTTCGGCGGCGTGATGACGATGCTCGACGGCCCCGGCGGCGGTCAGGGCGGCGGCGGCGCACGCGGCGGCGGTGACGATTATGCGGGCGGCGGCGGATCGGGCGGCGGCGGCGGTCGTGGCTTCGGCGGCGGCGGGTCTTCGGGCGGTGGCTCCGGTGGTGGTGGTGGTGGGCGCGGCGGCTTCGCGGAAGACCTGGACGACGACGTCCCGTTCTGACCGTGTCACCGATTTGACGCGCCACGGCTGCGTCTTCACGCTAGATCGGTAACCGGAGCACCGGCTCCGTCCGGGAGGAAGCACATCATGGCCAAG
>CAXSEO010000321.1:0-4161 GCA_964235525.1 uncultured Sphingomonas sp.
GGCGTGCATGTTGACCACATCCGCGCCCAGCCGCTTGCCCGCGATCTCGAACGACAGCAGCGTGCGGGTAGAGTTCTCGAAGAACGCGTTGATCAGGGTGAGGCCGGCGAGCCGCTTGTCGGGCGCGGCGTGCGCGCGGTTCGCCTCCACCCACCACTCCGCCTCGTCAAGCAGGAAGCTGATCTCGTGCGGCTGAAGGCCCGCGATGCCGAGCAGGTTGGAGTGCGGAAACGCCGCCCGTCCGGGGAGGAGCGGAGCGGGGCGGGTATGCGGCGGCATCGAAGCGACTGGGTAGCGGTGCGGCTCGACAGGGGCAAGCGGGCGCTTGGGTCGGCTTATGGCGCCGTGAGCCCGTCGATCGCGCCCTGGAGAATGTAGGCGGCGGCGAGATTGTCGACCCGTTCGGCGCGTTTGGCGCGGCTGACGTCCTGTTCGATCAGCGCGCGGGTGACCGCCTGCGTCGACCAGCGTTCGTCCCAGAGCAGCAGAGGGTAGGGGAGGTCCGCGCAGTTGCGCGCGAACGCGCGGGTCGATTGCGAGCGCGGGCTCTCCGTGCCGTCGAGGTTGAGCGGCAGGCCGATGACCCATCCGGCGACCTGCTGCTCGGTCGCCAGCCGCACCATCGCCGCCCTGTCGGCGGTGAACTTCGTGCGGCGGATCAGCAGCGCGGGGCTGGCGAAGCTCCACCCCGCGTCGCACAGCGCGGTGCCGATCGTCTTGGTGCCGACGTCAAGCCCCAGCAGCCGACCGCCGCCCGGGAGGACAGCGCGGTAAAGGTCGCGGTCGGTCGTGATCACCGACCCGCGAACGCGGCCACGCGCCGCGCGGCGTCGGCGCGGATGTTGGCCCAAAACAGGCTGTAGTCATAGACGTGGTAGTTGTTGCCGGGCAGCACATAGCCCGGCAGGTTGGGCGGCGCGCCGATCAGCAGGATACCGGGGGGCGAGCAGCGGGCGGGAACGCGCGCGGGGATGATCTGCGCGGTCTGCATGTCGGGCGTCGGGAACAGCGTGCCCAAGTTCCCGGCGGCGGGCGCGGCGGTGTCGGGTATGCCGGTCAACGGGTTAGTGCAGAGCATCGGCGTTCCCTTGCGCGACGCGCCGGTGAAGCCGGTCGTGGCGTCGTACACGTCGGTGATCAGCGACGGGTCCGCCGGCTCGGCAAAGCTCTGCCACGACAGGACGCACCCCGCCTGGTCGGCGTGCGCGCAGGCCGGCAGCCCCATGCGGGGAAGGTCGGCGGTGACCGACACCGGCCAGCCGATCACGTAGGCCGACACCACCCGGCGCGCGAGCGGGGTGCCCGCTACCCGGTCGCGCAGCAGCCGCGTCAGGTGCAGTGCACCCTGGCTATGCGCCGCGAGAATGATCGGCCGGTCCGGCCCGACCTCCGTCAGGAACTCGTCGAACGCCGCTAATACGTCGCGGTACGCCAGCCCCAGCGCTTGCTCGGCGTCCACGCTGCTGGTCAGGAACGCGCCGAACGTCGCTTGGCGATAGCGTGGCGCATACACTTCGCCGACTTCGTTGAACGCGCTCGCCTGCGAGCGGACGAACAGCGCCGCCCGCGTGTTGGCGTCGGCGCTGTCGAGCGGGGCGTTCCAGCGGGTGCGGTCGATGAACGAGGTGGGGTGGATGAAGAACACCGCGACGCGGGGCGGCTCGGCGGCGGGCTGGTAGCCCGGCGGTGTCCATAGCGCGGGGTTGCCGGGCAGGTCTGGCCGCGCGATCCACATCCGCTTGTCGGCATAAGCGTTGCCCGCGACCGGCGGCTCGGCCCGGAACGCGACACGCGGCGTCAAGGCCCGTCGCACCAGCGCGTTGCCGAACAGGCTGTACGCAACCGCGCCCGCAAGCACGAGCACGATCAGCGTAGCGACGACGTACAGGAACTTGCGAGCCAAGGCGGGCGCTTTCGGGGAGGGACGCGCGCGCCGTGCCCCACGCGGGGCGCGGGCGCAACGTCGCGGGTTGCGCGGGGCGGACACGCGGGCTAGCCGCTCGCGCATGTCAGTAGACACGAGCACGGTGGAACGCATCGCCCGGCTGGCGCGCATCGCGCTCCGCCCCGGCGAGGCGGAGCGGCTCGCGCCCGAGCTGGGCCAAATCCTCGGCTGGATCGAGCAGCTGGGCGAAGTAAATACGACGGGCGTCGAGCCGATGACGGCGGTGATCCCCAACACGCTCAGGCTGCGCGACGACGTCGTCACCGACGGCGGCATCCGCGAGGAGTTGATGGTGAACGCACCGCAGGCGGAGCACGGGTTCTTCGCGGTCCCCAAGGTGATCGAATGACCACCCTCACCGACCTCGGCGTCGGCAAGATTCGCGACGGCGTCCGCACCGGCGCGTTCTCCGCGCGCGAGGTGGCGGATGCGTTCATCGTCGCGGTCAGCCGCGCCAAGCCGCTCAATGCGTTTCTGGTCGAGACGCCCGACCACGCGCTCGCCGCCGCCGCCGCCGCCGACCACGCGCGGGCGGCGGGCGAGGTGCTCAAGCCGCTCGCGGGCGTGCCGATCGGCATGAAGGACCTGTTCTGCACGGCGGGGGTGCCGACGACGGCGGGCAGCCACATGCTCGAGGGTTTCACGCCGACCTATGAGTCGACCGTCAGCGCGAACCTTTGGGCGGCGGGCGCGGGGATGCTCGGCAAGCTCAACATGGACCAGTTCGCGATGGGCTCGTCCAACGAGACGAGCTATTTCGGTAATGTAACAAGCCCTTACCTGGGCAAGCCTCTGGATGAAGAAGACGCGTTCGTTGGCAAACTCTCTGAACCTGATGTTCGCGACTGGAACAAGCGTTACGTCGTCGTCGGGAATCGTACCTACGCGAGACTCGCGCCCGGCGGGTCATCGGGCGGGAGCAGCGCGGCGGTGGCGGCGCGCGTCTGCCCGGGCGCGACCGGCACCGACACCGGCGGCTCGATCCGCCAGCCCGCCGCGTTCACCGGCATCTGCGGGATCAAGCCCACGTACGGCCGCTGCTCGCGCTGGGGCGTGGTCGCGTTCGCCTCCTCGCTCGACCAGGCGGGGCCGATGGCCCGCGACGTGACCGACTGCGCGATCCTGCTCGAGGCAATGGCCGGGTTCGACGCGAAGGACGCGACCTCGCTCCGCCTCGACGTGCCGCGCTGGGAGGCAGGGCTCTCTGCCGACCTGTCCGGCAAGCGCGTCGGCGTGCCGCGCGAGTACCGGGTCGACGGGATGCCCGAGGAGATCGAGGCGCTGTGGCAGCGCGGCTGCGACTGGCTGCGCGATGCGGGCGCGGAAGTGGTCGAGGTATCACTCCCGCACACCCGTTACGCGCTGCCCGCCTATTACATCATCGCGCCCGCCGAGGCCTCGTCCAACCTCGCGCGTTACGACGGCGTCCGTTACGGCTTGCGCGACTTGCCCGACGGCGCGGGGCTGCAGGATATGTACGCCGCCACCCGTGCCGACGGTTTCGGCCCAGAGGTCAAGCGACGGATCATGATCGGCACCTATGTGCTCTCCGCTGGCTTCTATGACGCTTACTATACGCAAGCGCAGAAGGTTCGCGCGCTGATCGCGCGCGACTTCGAGGCGGCGTGGGAGCGGTGCGACGTGCTCCTCACCCCCACCGCGCCGAGCGCCGCGTTCGCGCTGGGCGAGAAATCGGCGGACCCGCTGGCCATGTACCTCAACGACGTGTTCACCGTGCCCTCCTCGCTCGCCGGCCTGCCCGCGATGAGCGTGCCCGGCGGGCTCGACAAGGCGGGGCTGCCGCTCGGGTTGCAGATCATCGGTCGCCCGCTCGACGAGCAGGGGGTGCTCAACGCCTGTCTCGCGCTGGAGCAGCGCGCCGGGTTCACAGCGCGGCCGGAGGCGTGGTGGTGAGCGGTTATCGCATCCACGGTGCCACTGGCGAGTGGGAGGTCGTGATCGGGCTGGAGGTCCACGCCCAGGTTACCTCCAACGCCAAGCTGTTCTCCGGCGCGTCAACCACCTTCGGCGCGGAGCCCAACACGCAGGTGTCGCTGGTCGACGCCGCCATGCCGGGGATGCTGCCGGTGCCCAACCGCGAATGCATCCGCCAGGCGGTGCGGACCGGGATGGCGATCGGGGCAGAGATCAACCGCTGGAGCCGGTTCGACCGCAAGAACTATTTCTACGCCGACCTGCCGCAAGGGTATCAGATC
>CAXSEO010000322.1:0-4155 GCA_964235525.1 uncultured Sphingomonas sp.
TTGGCCGCGTCATGGTGTGAACCATCGCGCCGTTGACGGCGTCGCGCTCCGACGCGGGCACGTCACCCTCGGCGCGCGCGATGGCGAGCAGTCGATCAATCGCGGCGCTCCTCCGGCCTTCCCCTGGCATTGGATGATGAACTGCTGGCGGAACCAGCCCATCGCGTCCTGTTTAAGCCGGTCGAGATTGCGCGCGTCGTCAAGCGCGCGCTGGCGGTCGTCGAGCGTTTCGGACGCGAGCGTGAGCGCCTGCTCGGTGTCAGCACTCTTGCTCCCCGCCCGCAACGTCCGCCGCCGGCCGGCGAAGTCGGCGCGCGCCGCCGCGATCTCGCCCTGCTCCTTGAACGAGTCGATGAGGAACGCGCCATGGCGTTTGGTCTCGCCCTCGACCGACCTGGCGACGGCGGGCCGGTCACACGCCGCGACCGCCTTGCTGAGCGCGGGCAGGTCAGCGCCATCGACGGTGAGGGTGGAGAGGAGGGCGATCATGCTGCCATTACTTGGGCAAGTGGTGAGAGCTGTTCCAGATCACCGCCATATCTGTGGTAGACAGCCCTCAGTTCCCGCGCGTCTTCGGGCGTCATTCTTGCGAGGTCGACCTGCAGGAAGACTCGCCTGCCTCGGCCCTCAATCCCGGTAATGCAGGGTATCGCGTTCAGCCACGCGAAATGCGTGTCCTCATCGCGCCTCGACCAGTATCGCGTACCCTCGAAATAGAAGGGGCTATCCAACGCTCCCCTCCAGCGAGATCCCGAGCAGCTTCTGCGCCTCCACCGCGAACTCCATCGGGAGTTGTTGCAGCACCTCGCGCGCGAAGCCGTTGACGATCAGGGCCACCGCCGCTTCCTGCTCCAGCCCGCGCGACATCGCGTAGAACAGCTGGTCCTCGCTGATCTTGCTGGTCGTCGCCTCATGCTCGATCTGCGCGCTCGGGTTGCGGACCTCGATATACGGTACTGTGTGCGCGCCGCACTGGTCGCCGAGCAGCAGGCTGTCGCACTGGGTGAAGTTGCGCACCCCCTCCGCCCCCGGCGCGACGCGGACCAGCCCGCGATAGGTGTTGTCCGAGCGCCCCGCGCTGATCCCCTTTGACACGATCGTCGAGCGCGACCCCTTGCCGTTGTGGATCATCTTGGTGCCGGTGTCCGCCTGCTGCCGGTTGTTCGTCACCGCCACCGAATAGAACTCGCCTACCGAGTTCTCGCCGTTGAGCACGCAGCTCGGGTATTTCCAGGTGATCGCGGAGCCGGTCTCGACCTGCGTCCAGCTCACCTTGCTGTTCCGCCCCTGACACAGCGCGCGCTTGGTGACGAAATTATAGATACCGCCTTTGCCGTTCTCGTCGCCCGGATACCAGTTCTGCACCGTCGAGTACTTGATCTCCGCGTCGTCGAGCGCGACCAGCTCGACCACGGCGGCGTGGAGCTGGTTCTCATCGCGCATCGGCGCGGTGCAGCCTTCGAGGTAGGACACATACGCGCCCTTGTCGGCGACGATCAGCGTGCGCTCGAACTGGCCGGTATTCTCCGCGTTGATACGAAAATAGGTGCTCAGCTCCATTGGGCAGCGGACGCCCTCGGGAATGTAGACGAACGTCCCGTCGCTGAAGACCGCGCTGTTGAGCGTAGCGAAGTAATTGTCGTGTTGCGGCACCACCTTGCCCAGCCATTTGCGGACGAGGTCGGGGTACTCGCGCACCGCCTCGCTGATCGAGCGGAAGATCACCCCCGCCGCCTCCAGCTCGGCGCGGAAGGTGGTCGCGACCGACACGCTGTCGAACACCGCGTCGACCGCGACGCGCCGCTGCGGCGCGGCACCCTCGACATTGGCGAGCAGCTTCTGCTCCTCGATCGGGATGCCGAGCTTCTGATAAGTACGCAGGATCTCGGGGTCGAGCTCGTCCAATGACGCGATGGTCGCCTTGGCCTTGGGCTCGGCGTAGTAATAGGCGTTCTGATAATCGATCGGCGGGACGTGGAGCTTCGCCCAGTCGGGCGCGGCCATCGTCTTCCACAGCGCGAATGCTTTGAGCCGCCAGTCGAGCATCCACTGCGGCTCGTTCTTCTTGGCGGAGATGTAACGAACCGTGTCCTCGCTAAGCCCCTTGGGCGCGAAGTCCTGTTCGATATCGGTGGCGAAGCCCCACTCATACTTCTTGGAGACAGCGGCATAGGCTTCGGCGTTCTTGGTGGCCATCATGCAAAAACCTTGGCGCGCGGCGCGGACGACGCCGGCTGGGAGAGGTGGAGGAGGCTGACATCGGCGAGCGCGGCGCGGATCGCGTCGTTGACGACGCCCCAATGCGGCTTGACCTGGCAATGACCATCGAGCGCGCAGTCGTGGCGCTCCTCGTCGACGCAGGTGGTGAGCGCGATCGGTCCCTCCACCGCCTCGACGATGTCGGCCAGCGTAATCGCCGCCGCAGGCCGCGCAAGCCGGACGCCGCCGCCACCACCGCGCGCGCCCTGAAGCAGCCCGGCGGCGGCCAAGCGCCCGACCAGCTTCTGCGCGGTGGGGAGCGGGACGCCGGTCTGCTCGGCGAGCGAGGTCGCGGACATGCGCGTCGACCCGCACTGGCGCGCGGCGGCGGACATCAGGACGACCGCGTAATCGGCGAGGCTGGAAAGACGCATCGGCTCCCAATCGGACCATTCTGGTCCGGATCGTGAGATGGTCTTGCTGGACTCCGCCGTCAACCGTTCCCGCTTCGTTGCGAGTCGTTAGCAGGCGTGTCGGCCGAAGCATCGCGGCTTTTGACCGGGCGAGTGGCCGATGTCATGGCAAGCCTGTGTTCCCGCTACTCCGCCCGGCCGTGTTCGCATTCGATCCCGAAGACGCGCACGAGTTGTCGCTCCGCGCCCTGTCCGCTTGGTCGCGCGTGGGGACGCCGTTCGCGCCGCCGCCAAGCGATCCGATCCTGCACACCCGCGTCGCCGGGCTGGAGTTCGCGAACCCGCTCGGGCTAGCGGCGGGCGCGGACAAGGACGGGCGGGCGATCGCGGCGTGGTGGGCGCTCGGCTTCGGCGCGGCGGAGATCGGCACGCTGACCCCCCTGCCCCAGGCGGGCAACCCGCGCCCGCGCCTGTTCCGGCTGGCGGAGGACCGCGCGGTGATCAACCGGTTCGGGTTCAACAATCGCGGCCTCGCGGCCGGGTTGGCGTGCGCCGCAAGGGTGAAGCGCGCCGGTGTGCTGGGCATCAACGTCGGCGCGAACAAGGATGCGACGGACCGGATCGCCGACTATCGCGCGGGAGTTACCGCCGCGCGCGCGGTGGCCGATTACATCACGATCAACGTCAGCTCGCCCAACACGCCGGGGCTGCGCGACCTGCAGCACGGGGCCGCACTGGCCGAACTTCTCGCCGTCTGCGTCGAGGCGCGGGGGAGTACGCCGCTGTTCCTCAAGGTGGCACCCGACCTTTCCACGACCGGCGTGGACGAGATCGCGCGCGCGGCGATCGACGCGGGGGTCGATGCGCTGTTAATCGGCAACACCACCGTCTCGCGCCCGCCGCTCCGCTCCGCTCATGCGAGTGAGGCGGGCGGGCTGTCGGGCCCGCCGCTGGTCGCGCTTGCCCGCCAGCGGCTCGTCGACTTTCGCACCGCTACCGGGGGGGCGCTCCCGCTGGTCGCGGTTGGCGGTATCGGCACCGCCGAGGAGGCCTATGCGCGCATCCGGGCGGGCGCGAGCCTGACTCAGCTCTACACCGCGCTGGTCTATGGCGGCCCCGGCCTGCCCGCGCGGATGGTGCGCGGGGTCGCGGCGCTGCTGAGGCGTGACGGTTTCAGCAGCGTGGCGGAGGCGGTCGGCACAGCCTGACCGCTTGCCTCTCCGCTGCAGCGCGTTACGGTCTGGGTTTATGCGCCGGTTCTTCACCTTCGCCGCCGTCGTTGCGCTGGCCGCTCCCGCCGCCGTGCGGCCGATCACCCCGCCAGATGGCCTGGTCAGCGCCGCCGACCCGCGCGCCGCCGCCGCCGGTGCCGAGATGCTGCGCGCGGGCGGCACCGCCACTGACGCGGCAATCGCGACCATGCTGGTGCTCAACGTCGTCGAGCCGCAAAACTCCGGCCTCGGCGGCGGTGGTTTCTGGGTGCGCCACGCCGCCGACGGCCACCTCTCCACCATCGACGCGCGCGAGGCCGCCCCCGCCGCCG
>CAXSEO010000323.1:0-4139 GCA_964235525.1 uncultured Sphingomonas sp.
GTGGTAGTGCCTGCGTAGCGCGCGCAACGCCGCGGGCACTTCGGCGTGCGGCGGGATCGCGCTGAGGCGCTCCAGTAGCAGTTGCGCGTCACCCTCTCCCGGCTCTTGGCCGAACGCCGTCAGCGTGGCGTGGAGCGCGTCGGTCAGGATTTTGCGGTAGGGCCGGTACGTGGGGCGACCCTGCAGCGCCATTGCTTGCTCGCGAAAGCGGGCGAGCAGTTCGTGTGGGTCCGTAATGCAGCCCCCCTCGCCTTGTGCCGCAATCGCCGCCAGCACGTCGCGCACAGCCTCGTGCCACCGCACCAGCGTGCCGTAGCAATCAAAGGTGATCACCTCCGGGACGGGATCGAGCGACAGCATGGCCGCTTTTTTGCCCACGCCACGGCGCGATGGCAAGTCGCCGGCGCACGGCAGCGGTTCCGGCGACCGCAACATAATTGTTGCAATCGCGTGAAGATTATCATTCACTTCGACTGCACAGAGGTTGGCCATCTCGCGAAGGCGTCGGCAGGCACCGTCCACGAGACCAAAGCACCTCGGCTACCCTGAGAGGATGGTTGCTCGGCTCCGCCGCTTGGCGGGTAGGTCACGGCCCGTCGGGGCTTTAGGGAGCGCGCGCATGGTCCTGTATTGGACGGCGAGAAGAGCCAAGCGCGGAGCAGACCGCCGCGCCCCCGCGCCCCGGTCGGTCTGAACGCGCGCCGTGCCGGCCATCGCCATCCGCGCGGCCACCGCTTCCGACATCCCGGCGCTCGAACGCCTGATCGCCATGTCGGCGCGCGCGCTGGGGCGCGGCTTCTACACGGACGACGAGATCGAGGCGGCGATCACGCACGTCTATGGCGTGGACACGACGCTGATCGCGGACGGCAGCTACCTCGTCGCGGAGATCGAGGGCGCGCTTGCGGGGTGCGGCGGGTGGAGTCGACGCGCGACGCTGTTCGGGGGCGATCGCTATGCGGACCGCGCGCCGGACCTGCTCGACCCCGCTCGCGACGCTGCGCGCATCCGCGCCTTTTTCGTCGCGCCGGGTTGCGAGCGGCGGGGCGTCGCCACCGCGTTGCTGCAGCGGTGCGAGGCGGCGGCCGCCGCGGCCGGGTTCGGGTGCGCGGCGCTGATGGCGACCCGCCCCGGCGTCCCGTTCTACGCCGCGCATGGCTACCGCTCCGGAGCGACGGTGACCGTCGACGCGGGCGGGACGGCGGTGGTCTTCGTGCCGATGACCAAAGCGGTGTTGCTCGAAAGCAACGATGTCACGAAAATGCAGTATTTGTTTAGATGACATCGTATTATCGCTTGCCACTGGTCGAGAACACAATGAACATGAGTGCATAACAAGAATGAGTATCGGGAAAAGATTGCTGACGGGGTCGCTTTGGCGGCGCCGATCGTCATCTGACGTAGGCCAATAAGCCGCGCGGAGAGGACCTGTATCGGCGGAAACACTTACGGGGGGTCCGTCATGTCTCTGCTCGCATCCGTTTCTCGTGCCGCACTTGTGCTCGCGGCCGTCGCCGCCGTTCCCGCCCATGCACAGGAAGCGCCGCCCGCCAGCCCGGGTCAGGCCTCCGAGGACCAGCAGGTCGGCGGCGAGGTGATCGTCACCGGCACCCGCGCGAGCGGCATCACCGCCGCCGAGAGCGCCGCGCCGATCAAGGTGCTCGGGGCCGAGACGCTCAGTCATGTCGGCCAGGCCAACCTCAACCAGGTGCTGACCCAGCTGGTCCCGTCCTTCACCGCGCAGGCGTTCGGCGGCGACACCGCCAACCTGACGCTGTCCGCGCGGCTGCGGGGCCTCAGCCCCAACCACACGCTGGTGCTGGTCAACGGCAAACGCCGCCACGGCACCGCCAACCTGGCGGTGCTCGGCGGCCCCTATCAGGGTTCCGCGACCGCCGACCTCGACCTCATCTCGCCCAGCTCGATCCAGCGCATCGAGGTGCTCGAGGACGGCGCCGCCGCGCAATATGGCTCCGACGCGATCGCGGGCGTGATCAACATCATCCTCAAGAACGACAGTTCGGGCGGCGACGGTTATGTCACCGGCGGCTCGAACTATAAAACCGGCGGTGAGCAGCTCGCGGCCACGCTCCACCTGGCGACCAAACTGGGCGAGAACGGCTTCATCAACCTGACCGGCTTTTATCGTTACCACGACTTCTCGCAGGTCGGCGGGCTCGATCGCCGCGTCACCGATCCGAGCGGCAACCTGCTGCCGACGTTGTCAGCCGCGCAACAAGCGGCCTATGTCACCATCCCCGGCTACCCCTATGTCAACCGCATCAACGGCGACGCCAAGTCGAACCTGACCAACATCCAGTATAACAGCGGCTATAACTTCGGCGACGTCGAGGCCTATTCGTTCGGTTCCTACAGCCGTCGCATCGCGAGTGCGTACGAGAACCTGCGCGTGCCCGATCGGGTGATCGCCTCGCCGGTGCTGGGCGTGCGCGGCACCTTCACCACGCCGGGCGAGCTGATCTTCGCGCCCAACGGCTTCAATCCGCGCGAGGCGATCCGCGAGGATGATTTCTCGAGCACGGGCGGCCTGCGCGGCACCGTGAGCGGCTTCCACTATGACTTCAGCGTCACTTACGGCCAAGACAAGAACAGCATCTACACGCTCGACTCGGCGAACGCATCGTTGTTCGTCGACACGCATTTCACGCCGGTCGACTTCTATGACGGATCGTTCAAAGCGGGCGAGCTGACCGCCAACGCGGACTTCACCCGCGATTTCGAGCTCGGCATGAGCAAGCCGATGACGCTCGCGTTCGGCGAGGAGTATCGGCGCAACACCTACACGATCGGCTCGGGCGACCCGGGATCGATCTACAAGGAGGGCGGGCAGTCCTATCCGGGCTTTCGCCCGACGGACGCCGGCTCGCATCACCGGAGTGATGTGGCGTTCTATGCCGACGCCTCGCTCAACCCGACCGATGGCCTCAAGGTCGACGCCGCCGGTCGCTACGAACATTATTCGGACTTCGGCGGCGAGGTGAGCGGCAAGCTGACCGCGCGGTACGACTTCTCGCCCATGTTCGCGTTGCGCGGCACGGTGTCCAACGGGTTCCGCGCGCCGACGCTGGCGGAGTCCTATTACGCCGCGACCAACGTGTCGCCCACGACCGCGTTCGTTCAGCTGCCCGCCAACTCGGCGGCGGCCAAGCTGCTCGGGTTCCAGAACCTGAAGCCGGAGAAGTCGGTCAATTTCTCCGCGGGCGCGGTGTTCCGCCCCGCGCCCGCGCTGACGATCACGCTGGACGCCTATCAGGTGCGGATCACCAACCGCATCCTCGGCACGGGCACCCTCTACAGCGCGGGCGGGGGCAATGTCGTCATCAACGGCACGACCTATTCGGTCAACTTCCCGGCCGTCCGCAACGCGATCGTCGCCAACGGCAACGTGCTCGACCCGACGGTGACGCAGACCGGGGTCAACATCTTCACCAACGGCGCGAACACCCGCACGCGCGGCATCGACCTGGTGGCGACGTATCGCAGCGACTTCGGCAACGCCGGAACGGTGAACTGGACGCTGTCGGGCAACTACAACACCACCAAGCTCACCAGGCTCTACGCCGCGCCCGTGCAGCTGACGCCGCAGACCAGTGCGGGTGTGTCCGCGCCGTCGCCGGTCGCGCTGTTCGATCAGGGCGCGCAGTCCAACCTCACAACCGCGTCGCCGAAGGTGAAGCTGATCGGCAGCGCCTTCTATGCGCGCGACAGGTTCTCCGCGACGCTGCGCGGGACCGTGTTCGGCACGACGTCCGCCTATGTCTCGCCAAACGGGGCCAATTTCTACAATCAGCGCATCGGTGCCGCATTCATTGGCGACATCGAACTCAACTACAAGCTGACCAAGTTCCTCCAGATCAGCGCGGGCGCGAACAACGTGTTCAACAAGCGCCCGCCGACCTACTCGCTCTTGCCCAACCCTGCCAATCCTTCCCAGCCGACCGTAGTTAGTGGCGGCAACGTGTACGACGCGCCGCTCGGCTTCAGCCCGTACGGCATCAACGGCGGCTATTATTACGGCCGGCTCAACATCAGCTTCTGAGGGGCACGCACGTTGGATCATGTGAACTGGCTGGTGCCGTTGGTGGCGTTGCTCGCGGCGGGGTTGCTCGCGGGCTTCG
>CAXSEO010000324.1:0-4137 GCA_964235525.1 uncultured Sphingomonas sp.
TTCGAGGGCACCGACGCCACAGCCGCGCCATCAAGGGCGTCGGGACCTCCCGCGCGCCCTTCTTGCTGTCACCAGATCAGAGGACTTTCATGGCGAACACGCCGCAAGCGAAGAAGCGAATCCGCCGCAACGACCGTCGCGCGGAAGTGAACGGCAACCGCGTCGGCCGCATCCGCACCTTCGTCAAGAAGGTCGAATCGGCGCTGGCGTCGGGCGACAAGGCCGCCGCAGCCGCCGCGCTGGCGCAGGCGCAGCCCGAGCTGGCGCGTGGCGTCGCCAAGGGGGTGCTCCACCGCAACACTGCTTCGCGCAAGTTCGCGCGGTTGACCAAGCGAGTGACCGCACTCGCCTGATCTTGACTTACATCATTGGACTGGATCAGCCCGTCGGGGTTCACCCGGCGGGTTTTTTGTGTGCGCGAACAACGGGGACGGGGACCGAACCGCGAGGATTGACCGCGATTCGGGCGATGGTCGCCACGATAGGCGAGAGACTAGAGGCAGCAATTTCAATCCCTTAGCCTAAATCTGACGCATTTCCGTGCCTAGGCCCGAGTCAATCCCGAATATTGCAAAGATGCGTCAGCATCCGGCCTTGATCGACTCTCCCGACGCGGCATAACCAGCCTCATCGCGCTGGCGTTCTGCCGCGTGGTCGCTTGAACATCGCTAGTGCCGGGGCGGCGTGGGCCGCAGCGGGGGAGCTTTGCCGTCGAACAAGACAGGCCGTGCGCGGGTGCGTCGCGGCCGCTGGAGGGGTGCGCGTGGGGCGAACGGTCGAGGACGACGACGGCGAGATCGCGAAGGCGTGGACGCGGGTGCGCGGCAATCTTCGCGAGTCGGCCGGAGCGCGCCTGTTCGACCAATGGCTAAAACCGATGGAGCTGGTCGCTACGGGCGAGGCGGACACGGTCCGGCTCGCGCTGCCGTCCGCGTTCATGACCAACTGGGTTCGTAACCACTACACCGACCGGCTGCTCCACGAGTTCCGCGCGCTCGCGCCCGGCGTCCGCAGTGTTTCGATCGAAACGCGCGTGGCGGGGCCGACCCCGGTCGTGCTCACCGCCCCCGCGCAGCCCGTCGCGGGCGCGGTCGCGCCGGTGTCCGAGCGGCCCCAACTCGACGCGCGCTTCACCTTTGCGCGGTTCGTGGTCGACACCTCCAACCGGGTCGCGTTCAACGCCGCCCGCGCGCTCGCCGAGCCGGGTCCGCCCCGTTTCAGCCCGCTGTTCCTCCACAGCGGTACGGGGCAGGGCAAGACCCACCTGATGCACGCGATCGGCCATGCCTTCCTCGCGACGAACCCCGACGCGAGCGTACTGGCGATGTCGGCCGAGCGGTTCATGTTCGACTTCGTCTCCGCGCTGCGCGCGCGCGACACGTTCACGTTCAAGGCGCGGCTGCGCTCCGCCGACTTACTGCTGATCGACGACCTGCAGTTCATTGCGGGCAAGGACGCGACGCAGGAGGAGTTCTTCCACACCGTCAACGAGGTGATGGGCGCGGGCAAGCGGCTGGTGATCTCCGCCGACCGCTGCCCGCAGGCGCTGGAGGGCGTGGAGCCGCGCATCCTCGGGCGGATGGCGGCGGGGCTGGTCGCGGATATCAAGCCGCCCGAGCTGGGGCTGCGGCGGGCGATCCTCGAGCGAAAGCTTGCCGACCTGCCCGACATGCGCGTTCCTGCCGACGTGCTCGACCTGCTGGCGACGCGCATCCACGCGAACATCCGCGAGCTCGAAGGCGCGCTCAACCGCGTGCTGGCCTACGCGCAGCTGACGGGGGTCGCGATCGACCTCGACTTCGCGGTGTCGACGCTCGGCGACGTGCTGCGCGGCGCGCAGAAGCGGGTGACGATCGAGGAGATTCAGAAACTGGTGTCCGCGCACTTCGAGCTCAAGCCCGTGGACCTCGTCTCCGACCGGCGCGCGCGCGCGGTGGCGCGGCCGCGGCAGATCGCGATGTACCTGTCCAAGCGGCTGACCACCCGCTCGCTGCCCGAGATCGGGCGCAAGTTCGGCGGGCGGGATCATTCCACGGTGATCCATGCGGTCCGGCGCGTGGAGCAGCTGCGTGACACCGATGCGGACGTCGACGGCGCGGTGCGGGTGCTGATGCGTCAGCTGGAAGGCTAGGCTAGACCTGTAATCCGATCGCTCGCTGTGCCGCGAGCAGCGTCGGCGCACCGAGCGCCCGCGCGCGTTCGGCTCCTCTCTCCAGCACCGCCGCGACCTCAGTACGATCGCCGAGCAGCTCGGTGAGTCGCTCGCGGATCGGGGCAATCGTCGCCACCGCCAAGTTCGCCAACGCGGGCTTAAACGCGCCGAAGCCCTGCCCGGCATACTCGGCCAGCACCGCGTCCGGCGTGCGCCCCGCAAGCGCGGCATAAATGGTGACCAGATTGCGCGCTTCCGCCCGGTCCTCCAGCTCCGCCATCGTCGCGGGCAGCGGGGCGTCGTCGGTGCGCGCCTTGCGGATCTTCTGCACGATCGCGTCGTCCGGGTCGTTGAGCGACACGCGCGACAGGTCGGACGGATCGGACTTGCTCATCTTCGCGGTCCCGTCGCGCAACGACATAATGCGCGGCGCGGCGGCTGAGATGAACGGCTCGGGCAGCGGGAACAGGTCGACACCGTAATCGGTGTTGAACTTGGTCGCGATGTTGCGCGCGAGTTCCAGATGCTGTTTCTGGTCGTTCCCGACCGGGACGTGCGTCCCTCGGTAGAGCAGCACGTCGGCGGCCTGAAGCACGGGGTAGTTGAACAGCGCGGTGCTCTGGCTGTCACCCTGTCGGCCGGCCTTGTCCTTCCATTGCGTCATGCGGCTCAGCCAGCCCATCCGCGCGGTGCCGCTCAGCAGCCAGGCGAGTTCGCTATGCGCGGGGACGTGCGCCTGGTTGAACAGGATTGCGCGCGCCGGGTCGATGCCGCAGGCGAGCAGCACCGCCGCCATTTCGATCGTGTTGGCCGCGAGCTCCGCCGGGTCGACGGGCTGGCTGAGCGCATGGAGGTCGGCGAGGAAGAACAGACATTGGTCGTCCGCACCCATTGCGTCCTGCATCGTCACCCATTGCCGGATCGCGCCGAGGTAATTGCCGAGGTGGAGATTGCCGGTCGGCTGGATACCGGAGACAACTCGCATGGGTCAGGCCTTGGCGGGGCGGCGCAGCAGGCCGCGGATGTCGGACGGGCGGAACGCGCCGAACGCGAAGGTCGCCGCGCCGTAGATCGCCGCGCCGAGCACGACCAGCAACGCCAACGCTCCCCAGCGCTCCAGCCCGGGCGCGCTGGTGTAGGGCGCGAACCGGTCGGAGCACCACCACAGTGCCGCGCCCATCAGCAACGACGCCGCCGCGAGCCGCCACGCTCGCCGACGGAGCTGCGCGTCGGGGACGAACTGCCCGCGCCGCACCAGCGTCCGGTAGAGCAGCGCGAGGTTGACGGTCGACGACAGCGCGGTCGCGAGCGGCGGGCCCATGTGCCTGAGCGGCACCACGAACAGCAGGTTGAGGACGAGATTCACCACCATCGAGATCGTCGCATAGCGCACCGGCGTGCGCGTGTCGGCGCGGGCGTAATAGCCGGGGGTCAGCACCTTGACGAGGATGTAGGACGGCAGCCCGACCGAGAACGCGGCGAGCGCCTGCGCGGTGTAGGCGGCGGCCAGCGGATCGAACCGGCCGTGCTGGAACAGCGCGGAGACGATCGGCACGCCCGCCGTCACCAGCGCGGCGGTGGCGGGGAGCGTCAGGAACAGCGCCAGTTCCATGCCCCGGTTCTGCGTCGCCATCGCTCCGGCGTGCGCGCCGCGCCCGAGCTGCGCGGAGACGGTCGGGAGCAGCACGGTGCCGAGCCCGATGCCGATCAGCCCGAGCGGCAGCTGGTTCACCCGATCGGCGAGATAGATGTACGTCACCGATCCGTGCGGGAGGAACCTCGCCGCGAGCGCGGTAGAGACGACGAGGTTGATCTGCACCGCCCCCGCGCCCGCCGCCGCCGGCCAGACCAGCGCGAGCAGGCGGCGCACGTCGGGGCCGACGGCGGGGCGTTTGAGGCGCAGATGCACCCCATGCGCGCGGCAGTTCTGCCATAACCAGGCGAGTTGAAGCGCGCCCGACACCGTCACCGCGATCGCCTGGTTG
>CAXSEO010000325.1:0-4126 GCA_964235525.1 uncultured Sphingomonas sp.
GACGGCGAAGTTCGAGAAGGTGGAGCAGCCCATGTAATGAAAGATCGGCTGGCCCCGGTAGCTGAACCGCGTAGTGCCGTCGGGCATCAAGCCCTTGCCCTGCGTCGCGCGGATCGCGGTGCACAGGTTGGTCTTCTGGCTTAGGCACGACTTACACTGGCGACACTCGGGGGTGTAGAGCGGGATGACATGGTCGCCCGGCACGACCGAGGTGACGCCTGCGCCGACCTCGCGCACGATACCCGCGCCTTCATGCCCCAGCACGCTCGGGAACAGCCCCTCGCTGTCGAGTCCGTCGAGCGTGTACGCGTCCGTATGGCAGATGCCCGTCGCCATGATCTCCACCAGCACCTCGCCCGCGCGCGGACCGTCAAGGTCCAGCTCCACCACCTCCAGCGGACGCTTCGCCTCGAACGCAACGGCGGCACGGGTCTTCATGCGGGGTCTCCTGATCGTCTCGGAAAGCAGCGATACCGAGCGGCGCGGCATCGCGTAAGGGGTGAAAGGGCGGTGAGTTACCTGGTGCTACCCCCGACCGATCAGCCGGTAACCCACCCCCGGGTCGTTGACGATCAACGTCGGCAGTGCCGGGTCCGCCTCCAGCTTCTGGCGCATATTGCGGACCACCACGCGCAGATACTCCACATGCCCGTCGCGGTCGTTGGGCCAGACAGTCTTGAGCAGGTGCCGATGCGTGATCGCGCGGCCGGGGAACCGCGCGAGCTCGGCGAGCACCGCATATTCCTTGGGGGTGAGGTGGACTTCCACCCCGGCGCGGGTGACGCGCCGGTCGAGCAGGTCGATCGCGATCTCGCCCACCGTCACCGCCGCGCGGCCGCCTTCGCCCGTGACGTGGTGGCGGAGCGCGACGCGGACGCGCGCGAGCAGCTCCTCGGTGTCGAACGGCTTGGTGACATAGTCCGCCGCGCCGAGGTCGAGCGCGGTGACCTTTTCGTCGGTCGCGTCGCGCGCGGAGACGACGATCACGGTAGCTCCGCCCTTTCTTGCGATCACCGGCACGAGCTCCAGCCCGTTGCGGTCGGGCAGGCCGAGGTCGAGCAGCACGACATCGGGCGCAGCGGCGAGCTGGCCGACCGCCTCCGCCGCCGTCGCGGCCTCGCTGACGCGGTACCCCGCGCCCTCCAGCGTGGTGCGGAGCAGGCGGCGGATCGCCGCCTCGTCATCGACCACGAGCACCGTCGCCCCGCTCACGCGGTCAGCTCGGCTTCCGCGCGCACGAGCACGGTCTCGGGGAACTCGATGCTGAACCGCGCGCCGGGCACGTCGGCGCGGTTGGCGGCCGCGACCCGCGCGCCCATCGCCTCCGCGAACCCCTTTACGATCGCGAGCCCCAGCCCGGTGCCGGTGCTCGACCGATCGGTGCCCTCGATGCGGCGGAACGTCTCGAACACCGCCGCTTCCCGGCCCGGCGGCAGCCCCGGCCCGAGGTCGATCACCGACAGCATCAACCCGTCGCGCTGGCGCTCCGCCCGGACGGTCACGGGCGTGCCGGGGTCGGCATAGCGCCCGGCATTGTCGAGCAGGTTGATGAGGCAATGGTGGAGCAGCTTGGGATCGACCCGCACCAGCGGCAGTGCGGGCGACACGTCGAGCGTCAGCGGGTGGTCGCCCAGCGTGCGCCGCACGTCCTGCGCCGCCGCGACCACCGCGTCGGTCAGGTCGACCGGCTCGAGCGCGAGCTGGATCGCGCCTGCCTCGATTCTGACCATGTCGAGTAGGTTGGCGACGAAGCGCCGCAGCCGCTCCGCCTCGCTGCGAATGTCGGCGACGAGTTCGGGCTGCGCGCTGTCGTCGAGCCGCGCGGCGGCGGCGACGATCGCCGTAAGGGGAGTCCGCAGGTCATGTCCCACCGACGACAGCAGCGCCGCGCGCAGCCGGTCGCGCTCCTCCACCGTCGCGACGCGGCGCGCCTCGCCCTCCAGCCGCAGCCGGTCGAGCGCAACCCCCGCCTGATCGAGCAGGCCCAGCAGCAACGGCATCTGGTCCGGTCGGAGCGGCTCGCCCGCGTCCTCGCGCGCGATGCCGAGCACCGCGCGGGGGCTGCCGCCCGCGACCAGCGGGTGGAACAGCCATTCGGACGCCGCCAGCGTGTGCGACCCGCGCCCCGCCGGCTGCCCTCGCTCAAGCGCCCAGCGCGCGGCGGCGAGGTCCATTGTGCCGAGCGGCTCGGCGGGGGGCACCGCCGCGCGGATCTCGACATCGGCGACCCCACGCGCCAGCACGATCGCGCGCACGCCGAAGGTGCTCGCGATCTCGCCCGCGATCGCCGCCGCTAAGGCGTCCGCGTTGCTCGCGCCGGTCAGCCGCCGGAGAAAGCCGGTCAGCACCGCGTTGACCCGCGCGCTCGCCGCCGCCAGGTCCGCCTGCGCGCGCACCCGGCCGGTCAGCTGGCTGGTCGCGAACGCCAGCCCGAGTAGCACGACGACGCCGACCACGTTCTCGGGCGCGGCGATGTTGAACGTGCCGGTCGGGGGCAGAAAGAAGAAGTTGTAGGCAAGGCTGCTGACCAGCCCCGCGAACAGCCCGGGGCGAAGGCCGTACCACGTCGCTGCCGCCATCACCGGCAACAGGTAAAGCAAAGCGACATTGCCGATGCTGAGCAGCTGCGCGAGCGCGAGGCCCCCCGCGGTGACGCCTGCCACCATCGCGGTGGTCCAGGCATAGGCGGCGGGGCTGCCCCATTTGCCGCGCCGGGGCGTGAGCCGGGGCGCGGGCGAGGGGGCGTCCTCCATCGGCAGCACATGCACCGCGACGCCCGGCGTCTCGCGCACCAGCGCGTCGACCACCGACCCGTGGCGAAGCTCGAACCAGCGCGAGCGGTTGGTCTTGCCGACCACCAGCTGCGTCGCGCGCGCCTCGGCGGTATAAGTCTTGAGCCCCTCGACGACGTTGGCGGCTGGGACGGAGGCGACCTGCCCGCCAAGCTGGGTGGCGAGCCCCAGCACCCGCCCGAGCGCCGCGCGTTGCGCCTCGCCGAACTGGAGCGAGCGCTGCGTCTCGACATGCACCGCGGTCCACGGCGCGTGGAGCGCATCGCTCAACCGCTTGGTCGCGCGGACCAGCCCTTCCGCGCCCGGCAGCTCGCTGACCGCGACCACGACGCGCTCGCCCGCCGCCCAGTTGCCGCCCGCGCCGGTGAGGCGCACCTGGTCGAGCATCTGCTGGTCCGCCGCCTGCGCCGCGCGGCGGAGCGCAAGTTCGCGCAGCGCGGCGAGGTTCGACTTGGAGAAGAAATGCCCCAGCGCCCGGCTCGCCTCCTCGGGCACATAGACCTTGCCGTCCTTGAGCCGCTCGATCAGCTCGTCGGGCGGGATGTCGACGACCTCGATCTCGGCCGCCTCCAGCACCGCGTCGGGCACCGTCTCGCGCACGCGCACACGGGTGAACGAGGCGACGACGTCGTTGAGGCTTTCGACATGCTGGATGTTGACGGTGGAATAGACATCGACCCCGGCGTCGAGCAGCTCCTCCACATCCTCCCAGCGCTTGCCATGGCGGCTGCCCGGCGCGTTGGTGTGCGCGAGCTCGTCGACCAGCACCAGCGCGGGGCGGCGCTCGAGGATGGCGTCGAGATCCATCTCGGTCAGCGTCCGGCCCTCATAGGCGATCTCGCGTCGGGGCATCGCGGGCAGGCCCACGGTCAGCGCCTCCGTCTCGCGGCGACCATGCGTCTCGACCACGCCGATGACGACATCCGTGCCGTTGCGATGGCGGGCCGCGCCCTCGGACAGCATCTCATAGGTCTTGCCGACCCCGGGCGCCGCGCCGAGGAAGATCTTGAGCCGCCCGCGCCCCTCCTGCGCGGCGGCGCGCAGGAACGCCTCAGGGGCGGGGCGGTCGGGATCGACGCTCACCGCGCGGGTGTAGCGCCGATCCGGTCCAGCTGTCGATTGAGCAGCAGCACGTTGACATGCGCCTCGCCCATGAAGCCGAGCGTCGGACCTGCCACCGATCGCTCGACCAGCGCGCGTACCGTGGCTTCGGGCAGGCCGCGCGCCCGCGCCACGCGCGGCACCTGGAACGACGCGGCGGCCGGGCTGATGTCCGGGTCGAGCCCCGAGCCCGACGCGGTGACGAGATCGGCGGGCACCGCCTGGCCGGGCGC
>CAXSEO010000326.1:0-4121 GCA_964235525.1 uncultured Sphingomonas sp.
GCCAGCGCGATGTTGAGCGGCAGGTTGGGGCTCGACGGAATGGTGGGGAGGTCGGCCTGGTCGATGACCGAGATGTTGTTGACGCCCACGCCGCCGGCGACGCCGATCTCCTTGTAGCGCTGGAGCAGCGCGGCATAGAGCTGGCGGTTGGTGTCGACGTCGCGCTTCAGGATGTCGTACTGGATGTTGCGGCGACGATAGTCGAGCACCGACGATTTCAGCCCGGCGACCTTGCCCTGCAGCTCCTTCTCACGCGCCGCCGCGGCGCGGTAATTGTCCTGCAGCGAGCCGCCGACGCGTCCTTCCTCGCGCGCGATGTCGCGGTCGAGCGAGGCGAGCTGGCTGTGGAGCGCCCGCGCGGTCGGGAATTGCGGGTCGAACTGCTGGAGCAGCTTGGCGTAATCGCCCGCCAGCTCGGCGCGACGCGCGCGCATCGTGCCGAGCGCCGGGTTCTGCAGCTCCTCGCTGGTGTCATGACCGACGCTGCTCAGCCGGCTTTCCGCGACGATCCGCGCGGCGGTGGCGCGCGCGAGCTCACCGTTGAGCGAGCCGAGATCGGCGGCGATCAACGGCACTTCGGAGGGCGACGCGGCTGACGATCCCCCGTCAGAACCCGAGTCACCCCCGCTGGCCCCCGGGACCGACACGAGGCCCTCCTTGGCGGCATACTGGACCAGCCCCAGCTCGGTCTGGTCGATCCGGTCGCGGAGCTGCGCGATCCGCTGCTCGAGATAGGTGCGCGCGTACGAGGTCTGCTGGAACCGCCGGTCGAGCGAGGACTGGATGAAGTCCGTCCCCCAGGTGTTGACCACCTGCTGCGACAGGCGCGCGTCGGGGCTGGTGAACGAGATCGCCACCAGGCTGGAATTATGCTCGGGCTTGATCGTGACATGCCGGAGCAGCAGCGTCGCCGCGTCCTTAGCGCGCTCGTCGTGCGACGGCGCGGTCGCGGTCAGCTGCCCGTTGGCGAACCAGCGCTTCGCCGCCGACACCTTGAAAGTCGAGAATAGCGTGTCGGTGTCGGCCAGCCGCAGCGACTTCACCACCTCGTCGGCGAGCGAGCGGGCCTGGAGCAGGCCGTATTGCGTCTGGTAGAACTCCTGGTCCGCCGCCGCGCCGGTCTGCTCACGCTCCGCCCCATTGACGTTGGTGAAGTTGCGCGTCTCGCGCTGGATCTCGACGGTGCTGGTGGCGGTATATTGCGGCGTCGATAGCAGCGTCACCACGATCCCGGCGAGCAACGCCAGCGCCATGATCGCGAGGATCAGCCAGCGCCGCTTTCGCAGGATCGCCCACAACTGCGCGAGTTGCGGCGAGGTGGCCCGAGCTTCCCTCGCCCCGGGCGCGGCGGACGCGCCGAGCGCATCCGTCAGGGCCGGTGCCGAGGAAGGAAAGGCGGACAGGTCGTTCATCTGGGCTCGTTCAGGATCCTAGTTACGAAGCACGGTCACCAGCGGCGCAGCGAGCAGCCCCGCCACCGAGAGCGTATCCTTGAACAACCGGCGTGCCTGCGATTCCCCGACGATGATCACGTCATTGGCATAGATTGCCGGGTCAGCGTAGACCCCGTTTCGGATCGCCCGCAAGTCATACAACGTCGCGTACTGGCGTCCCATCGCGGTACGGAACACGACGATGTAGTTTTCTCGCGTGAACTCGGTCGGCCCCTGCGCGCGCGCGATGGCGCGCTCCAGCGAGATGCGTCCGGAGATGGGGTAGATGCCGGGCCGGGTCACCTCGCCCGAGACGGTGATCACCTGGCTGACCACCTCCGAGACGTTGACGCTGACGATCGGGCTACGAACGTGATTGCGTTCCAGCGCGGTGACGATCCGCGCCTCGACCTGCCTGGTGGTCAGCCCGGAGGCGTGGACGGTGCCGACGAACGGCTCGGAGATGTCTCCGGCGGGATCAACGGTCACCTCACGGGGGCGGTCGTCCATGCCGAACACACTCACCGTGAGCTTGTCCGCGGGCCCGATCACATAATCGCTCGACGGCACCGCGAGGTCGGCGACCGTGGGGGCGGGCATCGAGCCGACCGGAGCCTGGACCAAGTCGGGGCGGCCGACAAACTTGTCCCTCGTGCATCCGGACAACACCAGCCCGCAGCCCAGCAGGAACAGACCGGCACGCTTCAGCATATCAACAGGATACCCCAGCCCCTTGTCACACAGCGGTACTGGCGCGACGACCCGAACGCAATCGGGAAACATGGTCGGGGCTTGCGTCGCCCAACCACGCGCAGGCGAGCGCGAACAAGGCGCCGGCAAGCGGGGTGCGGAGCGGATAATCTACCAGGCTGGCCAGCAAGAAGATGACGATCACCACGCCTCCCGCGCGGGCCACCCGCATATCGCTGGCGGCACCATGCAGGGGCGACACTCGGGCCAGCCGCACCGCGCACCAGCCTAGGAGTGCGGCGAGCACCAGCAAGGACGGCACTCCGCCGGTCATCGCCAGCTCCAGCAAATCATTATGCGCGTTGGCGACATAGACCTGCCGCAGCTGGGAATACGGCTCGGCGCTCCTGAACACTGAATCGAACGAGCCGAACCCGTAGCCGACCGGGAAGGACGATCGCACCAGCGACAGCACCTCCGGCAGGAAGTTGAACCGCGGGTCGGCGAGCACGGGGTCGTCGTGGACCAGCCGCTGAAACGCCGTCGCCCGACCGAGCAGCAGCATCAGCGCCAGCAGACCGACCACCCCCGCGCCGATCGCGGGGGCGATCCAGCCCGCCCGCGCCCGCCTGCCCGATCGGGAAGCCCATCGCGGCTCGACCAGCCACGCCCCGATCGCACCCACCAACGCCAACGCAAGACCCGCGCGCGAGCCGGTCAGCAGGATCATCGGCAGCACGAACAGCACGGCGGCGGTGGCCGATACCTTCACCGCCCAGGGCTGACCCGCGGGTGGCTTACGCGTCAGCGACCAGGCCCGCAGCGCCGGCAGCAGCGCGGCGAGCAGCGCGGCCTGGTGGTTGCGGTTGGCGAAGAAGCCGATCGGAAAGCCGGTATGCGATACCGGGTACCAGTAGAGCGAGGAGTCCTCCCCGCCCGCGAGCTGGAGTACGCCGACCAGCGCGCTCAGCAGCCCGCCGGCGATGAACCCCTCCAGCGTGCGTCGGCGCGCGCTCGCGCCGAGCACCGCATAGCCGGTGATCGCGACCAGCGCGGGCAACAGCGCGAGCAGCGCGTTCCAGCTGCGGTCGGGGGTGAGCGAGACCGGCATCCAGCGCGCATCCGCCCCCGCCAGCGCCAGTGCTGGCGCGAACGCCGCGCGGCCCGGGAGCGCATGCCAGAGCGCCGGGGGCAACGGCACCAGCTGGATTGCGATCGTGGCGGCGAACGCGCCGAGCAGCAGCAGCGGCGCGCGGACCCGCCGCCAGTCGGCCCGGCGGGCGAGCAGGACCAGGGTCGCGAGGGAGGCCACCGACACCAGCCGAAGCGGCAACACCAGCACGACCTCGACCCGCGACGAGCCGCCGAACAAGACGCAGGCGAGCCAGAACAGGACCACCGCAGTGACCGCGAGCACGTCGCGCGTCGAGGAGCGTTGCGGGACCGACCCGCGATGGCGGCGGGTGTCGCGCGCGCCTGCCACGGCCCGACCCTGTCGACCGGTAGCGGACCGTCGCAAGGCGTCCGTCACATCATCTCCCGAGGCGCTGTCGCCGCCGCAAGGAGGTCGACGACAATTTGACGTTATGCCGGGAGCTTAGCCACGCGCCCATCCGCGCGCAATGCGTGCACGGCCTTTCGACGGGCAAGCAAATCGGGCGGACCCTCCTTGCGCTTGAGCCGCGCGGCACCCCGCTGTCCCGCTCCGGGACGGGACGAACTTAACCCTCTTTGCCTCTGGTCTAAATCGTAAACAGGCCGTTAACACGTCGCCATGACACGACGACTGGTCCTCACCACCGAAGCCGCCCGCCACCCTTTCCGCCGCGCGCTGCCGCCGCCCGCGCCCGCGCCGACCCGGCGAAGCGAGGACGCCGACTGGAAACTGTTCGCGCTCAGCTTCGCCGCGTTCTTCACCTGCTTCTATACGCTGATCTTCTGATTAGGTTCTGTACTCAACCTACTTGCGGTTGGGCGGTTCAGTTGATTCAAGGTTGT
>CAXSEO010000327.1:0-4112 GCA_964235525.1 uncultured Sphingomonas sp.
GCGTGACCACGCCCGGTCGACAGCGCGAGCACGAGGCCTCTACCCTCAAGCAATTTCGCGGTGAAGCGGTTGATCCCCGCTCGTCCCTTGGGCCGCAACATTTCGGGATAGGCCTCGCCGCAGAGTACCTGCCCGCGCGCGCCCACCACCGCGAAGCGTGCGCCGCGCGGAGCCTGTTCGGCGAACACCGCCGCGACCCGCGCGCAGGAGGGCGCGTCGGCGGGGTCACGGTCGAGCGCCTCGGTGGCGGTGCGGAGCGCGGTCATGTCGCCGACCAGCTCGGTCGCCAGCGCCTGGCCGCTCTGCTCGGCCGCGATCCGTAGCCTCGCGCGGTTCTCCTCCGCGAGCGTGCGGGTGGTCTGCAGCGTCGCCAGCATCGCGATCAACGCCAGCGGCAACAGCGCGAGGGACAGGGTGGCGAACAACTTCGCCCCGGTCGGCCACCGCGCGATCGCGGTGGTCCATGAGGAGCGGATGCGTGCGGATGCGCCCCCGCTAACCGTGGGCAAGCGCGTCAGTCCAGCTTGCCGAGCAGGTCCAGCATCTCGTCGGGAACCTTCTCATCGATCGTCTTCTGGTAAATGGACCGGAGCGCCGCGCCCGTGTCGCGGTCAGTCTGCACCGAGTCGGTGCCACGGCGGGGCGACGGTCGGGTCTCCTCCTTGTCGTCCGGCAACGCCGTCCCCCTTATCAACCCCGCCGGAGCGGGCCTATATGAACGGCATCCGGCGGAGGGCCGCGATGCCTGCCTGATCTGGCGCAACAGGCAGGAAACCAAAGCGGGAAATGGTTGTTCCCCCAATGCCATGAAATTGCGCGTCGCCCGGTCCGGTCGGAAGGCCCCGCGCGAAACGATTTGCTTTAAGGGCCCGGTCGCTTCCAAAGGGGCCGTGTATCCCAACCGGAGACTCCGTCAGCCATGTCGCTTGGACAGCAACTCGCGCCGCATCTGCCCTTTCTGCGCCGCTATGGTCGTGCGCTGACCGGAAGCCAGCGGGAGGGGGACAAATATGTCCGCGCCACGCTGGAGGCGATCGTCGCCGCGCCGGGCGAGTTCCCGGACGAGGTCGATCCGCGGCTGGGGCTGTACCGGATGTTTCAGGGCATCTGGTCCTCGGCCAACGCGGACGATGACCTGAGCGGGGCGGACGAACCCGAGGACCGCGAGGCGGTGGCGCGCGCCCGGCTGTCGCGGATGACGCCGCTGTCACGTCAGGCGCTGCTGCTGACCGCGATGGAAGGTTTCTCGCCCGAGGATGCGGCCTACCTGATCGAAGTGGACACGAATGAGGTGGAAAAGTTGGTTTCGGACGCGCTGCACGAGATCGAGGACCAGACACGCGCGCGCGTGCTGATCATCGAGGACGAGCCGATCATCGCGATGGATGTCGAGACGATCGTCCGCGACCTCGGTCATGAGGTGACGGGCGTCGCGGTGACCCGCGACGAGGCGGTGGCGCTGGCGATGGAGGACCGGCCGGGGCTGGTGCTCGCCGACATCCAGCTCGCGGACGACAGTTCGGGGATCGACGCGGTCAAGGACATCCTCGCCGAGTTCCAGGTTCCGGTGATCTTCATTACCGCCTTCCCCGAGCGACTGCTGACCGGGGAGCGGCCCGAGCCGACGTTCCTGATCACCAAGCCGTTCCAGCGCGCGACGGTGAAGGCCGCGATCAGTCAGGCTCTGTTCTTCGACCAGAGCACCGTGCCCGCCTGACGTGTCTGCCTGAGGCACCCGTTGCGGACCCAAAACGACTGCTGGGGGTTGAGCCCGCATGGCCGACGACAACGAACCCATCCACGTCAACACCGACCAGGCGCGCGCGGGCGCGACGCCCGGCATGACGCGCTATATCCTTGGCGCATCATTGATCCTGGTCATCGTTATATTCGCTTACCTGGTGATACACGGGGTCAGCTGAGACCGCGCTGGTATCGGCAAAATCTTCGCCTATGTTAGCGGAGAGCGCCGCTATGCGGCAAACCGGGGTGAGAAATGTCTGGCAGCCAGATAGTGGCCGAAGCGGACGAGGCCGTAGCGCCCGTGGAGCATGTCTCGCTGCCCGATCCGGAGTTCAAGCAGCAGTTGTCGCAGGTGCTCCCGCACCTCCGCGCTTTTGGCCGCTCGCTGTCGGGTAGTCGCGACCTCGCCGACGATCTGGTGCAAGAGACGATGCTCAAGGCGTGGGCGGCACGCAAGCGGTTCCAGGCGGGCACCAACATGCGCGCGTGGACGTTCATTATCCTGCGCAATCTATACCTGTCGCAGATGCGCCGGGCGCGATTCAAGGGCGAGTGGGACGATCTGGTCGCCGACCGGCTGCTCGCCGCGCCCGCCAGCCAGGACCGGCACGTCGAGCTGGGCGACATGCAGCGCGCGTTGCTGCACCTGCCGCAACCACAGCGCGAGGCGCTGATCCTGGTCGGCGCGGGCGGCTTCGCCTATGAGGAAGCTGCCGAGATCTGCCACGTCGCGGTCGGCACGATCAAGAGCCGGGTCGCGCGCGGACGCGTGGCGTTGGAGACGATCCTCAGCGAAGGCACGTTGCCCTCCCGTCGCGAGCACCTGACCGATACCTCTAAAACCGCGCTCGACACGATCATGGGTGAAGTCGACGAGCTCAGCCGCGACCGGTAGCGCCGCGATGGCGCGCTGCGCCGGATCAGCGCGCCGTGTCGAGTGCATCGAGCGAGCGCATCAACTCGCCGGGCAATGCCGGTTCGGGCGCGAACGCCTTGCGAAGCGCCTTGCCGATCGCGTCGCTCGGTCGGGGTCGGCGCACGACAACGCCGTCGCCGCGGAGGAGGTCGGTACGGGCGGTTGCCTGTGTCATCGTGTCCAGAACGGCCGGATTCCGACAAGGTTGCGATCATTACACCTGTGTCACATTGTTCGCTGGCGAAGAGTGGCATGACGGCAACGGCGCGAGCCCTCGCCGCCATCGAGCGCGCGCGCGCGAATGCTCCGTTCCTGGCCATGCTGATCGAGCGTGAACCCGTCCTCACGGACGAGCTGGCGGCGGGGCGCGTCGATGTCGCCGCGGCGCTTCAGGTCGACTCGGCGATGCCGGTTGCGAAGCGGCTGCGGGTGCAGCGGCGGCGGCTCGCGCTGACGGTTGCGATCGGCGATCTGGCGGGAGCGATGGACCTCACCGCGGTGACGCACGCGCTGACCGACTTCGCCGACCATGCGCTCGATCAGGCGATCGCCGCCGCGATCGCGGAGCGGACGCCGGGCGAGCCGCCGCGCGGGTTCGTGGCGCTCGCGCTCGGCAAGCAGGGGAGCCGCGAGCTCAACTACTCGTCCGACATCGACCCGATCCTGCTGTTCGACCCCGAGACCTTCCCGCACCGCGCGCGCGAGACGCCGGAGGAAGCGGCGGTGCGGGTTGGGCGGCGCGTGGTGGAGCTGCTCCAGGCGCGCGACGCGGACGGCTATGTGCTCCGCGTCGACCTGCGCCTCAGGCCCTCGCCCGAGGTCACGCCGATCGTGCTGCCGGTCGGGGCGGCGATCAGCTATTATGAGTCGCAGGCGCTGCCGTGGGAGCGCGCCGCGTTCATCCGCGCGCGGGCGGCGGCCGGGGACATCCCCCTTGGACAGCGGTTTCTTGCTGCGATCCGCCCGTTCGTGTGGCGGCGCGGGGTCGATTTCGGCGCGGTGCGCGAGCTGCGCGCGATCTCGCGCCGTATCCGTGACCACCACTCCAAGGGACAGGCATTCGGCCCCGGGTTCGACCTCAAGCGTGGGCGCGGCGGCATTCGCGAAGTGGAGTTTTTCGCGCAGATCCACCAGCTGATCCACGGTGGGCGCGACGCCAGCCTGCGCGCGCCCGCGACGCGCGAGGCATTGGCGGCGCTGGCGACGGCGGGGTGGATCGACGCGGCCGAGGCCACGACGCTGACCGACGCCTACACGCTGCTCCGCACGATCGAGCACCGCGTGCAGATGATCGACGACCGCCAGACGCACACGCTCCCGAGCGGGGAGGCGCTCGACCGGGTCGCGCGGCTGCACGGGGTAGCGGATGGCGCCGCGCTGCTCGACCTGCTCCGCGCCCCGGCCGAGCGGGTCGGGCGCATCTACGATTCGCTCGATCCAGAGCAAACGCCGG
>CAXSEO010000328.1:0-4092 GCA_964235525.1 uncultured Sphingomonas sp.
GCGAGCATAAAGCCCTATGTTCTTGACTAACGCCGGTACACGTAACGCTCCGTGGCACGCCAGGGACAACGTGCAACACTGTTGCAGTTGGAAAAGATAGCTTATGAACTCAAATCTTTAACTGAGCTCGACAAGTCGACTAGATTACTTTGCCAACCCTCAATACGCCCGCCCTGAACAAGTCGGCAAAGCCTAGGCAGGAGCCGGCGATGTTGGCTGGGGTGGGCCGCGTCGATGCCGTCGGACCTCGCATACCGAAAATGGAACCAGGTTTGCACGTCAGCTATCCCAGCGATTCGCTTCGATTGCCAAACTCGCAGGCTTGATCTGCCGGTCTGCGAAATCGGCTGCGGGTAGGACGACGTGAGTCATCTTACCTAGCTGGCAGTCACCCGCTTTATGGTGACAAGAGTAGCTCCGCAATTCTTGTGAGTAAGCACTCGGAACACCCACAAACGCTTAATACCCTGCGAACATACAAAAACTGGTGCTGCCGGTGAGGATTGAACTCACGACCTCAGCCTTACCAACTTACCGCATAGCATGACCCAAACCTAACCGTTTCTACGTAAGCCGTTGTTAGAGAGCGGATTTTGGCGGTCGGCACCTGCCAAGCGTACCCGTTTGTATCCGCCTTTTCGACCTCGACTGCTGACAATGTGGTGACATTTGTCAGCACGCTGCTATTGTCAGCACCGAAGGAGGGCCGACGGGTGGCAAAGTTGACGAAGGCCAGCATCGAAGCGCTCGTCGCACCCATTAAGGCTCAGAATTACCTTTGGGACTCGGAGCTGCGCGGCTTTGGCGTGCGGGTGCTACCCTCCGGACTGAAAGCATTTGTGCTCCAGTATCGGAACGCCGAGGGCCGAAGCCGACGCATCGCGATCGGCCGTTATGGAGTGCTTACCGTCGAGATGGCTCGCCGGGTCGCGCGAGGTTACCTCGGCGACATCGTCCGAGGTGAGGACCCCCTCAATGATCGGAACCGCTCGCGCGCGGCCCTAACGATCGGCGAGGTTTGCGACTGGTACCTTACGGAGGCGAACGCTGGCAGGTTGCTCGGCCGTCGGCGGCTTCCGATCAAGAAGTCTACCTTGCGCATGGAGGCGAGCAGGATCGAGCGGCATATCAAGCCGCTGATTGGAACCCGCAAGGTCAACAGCCTGCGCACGCCCGACATCGAGGAGTTTCAGTCCGGCATAGCGGTCGGCAAGACGTCGCGGCCCAAATCGGGAGGGCGCGGTCGCGCTACAGTAGGCGGGGCAGGGGCTGCTTCTCGGTCGATCTCGACGCTCCATTCCATCCTTGAGCATGCCGTGCGCATGGGCAAGGTCGAGGCCAACCCGGCGCGGGGGGTGCGGCGCTTGGCCTCAAACAGGCGGACCCGGCGCCTGAACGGTGCCGAACTGGTCGCTCTTGGCGCTGCCATGCGGCGCGCCGCCGAGCAGGGTGAACATCCCGTCGGCTTGGCGGCGGTCCGCTTACTGCTGTTGACCGGCTTTCGCCTCATGGAGGGGCAGGCTCTTGCTCGCGATTGGCTCGACCAGGCGAGCCCCTGCGTTCTGTTTCCAGATACCAAGAGCGGGAGCCAAATCCGCGTCATCGGGAAACCCGCAGTCGATGTGATCCGGCAACAGCCGACCATTGTCGGCAGTCCTTACGTCTTTCCCGCCGATGATCGACGCGGGCACTATAAGCAGGTTCCGGACGTAATTGTGCGGCTATGCCAGGCCGCGCAAATCGAAGGCGTAACCGCCCACATTTTCCGTCACACGTTTGGAAGCGTGGCGGGCGAGCTTGGTTATTCCGAGCTGACCATCGCCGGTTTACTCGGACACGGGAAGCGCGGAGTCACCCAGGGCTACATCCACATTGATGAGGGGCTCCGCTTGGCCGTTGAAAAAGTTTCGTCCCGTATTGCCGATCTGCTCGATGATAAGATCAGCACCGTACAGGATCACGAGAAGGCCGCCGTGGGCACGGCAGCGCTGTCCCAACGCGCCGCGTGAAAGTCGTCGCGCGTCACCGTCTCAGTCAGTCTCGCGCGGGTGCAGTGGTGGTGTGCGTTCTTTGTCTTCGGCATAGAAACGCGCACGCAGGGAGAGTCAGAGGGCTGCGGCTTTCGCCGTGACGGGTTGAGGTTGAGAGAGAGGCTCCCGGCCAGCCCGTCCGGAGACCTCCCATGCTTCAGACCCTGCCTTCCCGTCGCGCTGACCCGGTGGGCTCCGCCCCGCCAGTGTCCGGCGCCTACAAGGTCGACATCAGCCGCGGCGAGCGGATCGGTTGCGTGTCCTCGGAGTGGTTCAGCCGTCCCGACGACGAGCGCTACCTGTCGCTGACCGAGCTGCACGCCGCTGTGCGGGGCCGAGCCGAGCGCGCGACCGCCCGCACCGTCGAGACCAAGTCGCTGCGGGTCGAGGCAAACCGCGACGACGCCGAACGCCTGGCCCTGGTCGTGCCCGGCCGCGCCGAGCCGGTCGCACCGACCCACTGGTCCTACGGCCAGCTCTGCAGCCTGGTCGGCGCGCCCGCCAGCTACATGCGCCAGCTCCCGGCTCCACTCGCCGGCATCAATCTCCAGCACGGGCTGCTCTCGCATCGTGCCGAGCTGGTGAAGACGCTGGAGGCGGACGATGGCCGGATCGAGCTACGCGCGGTCACCGGCCCCGACTACGGTCGCATCTGGGATCACGAGCTGGTCGAGGCGGTGATGCGCATCGCTGGCAACGGCACGGGGGACACGCGCTGGAAGGTGCCGGGCCTGCTCGACTGGTCGAGCATGACCCACAACCCGTTCGTCGAGGTGACTAAGGACACCACGACCCTGTATGCCTCGGACCGGGACGTGTTCCTATTCCTGGTCGATGACGCTCACCCGATCGAGGCAGGGCGGCTGCCCAACGGCGATCCCGATCTCTACTTCCGTGGCTTCTACTGCTGGAACTCGGAGGTGGGCTCGAAGACGCTGGGCATCGCGAGCTTCTATCTCCGCGCCGTGTGCATGAACCGCAACATCTGGGGCGCGGAGGGCTTCGAGGAGATCTCGATCCGGCACAGCAAGTTCGCCGGACACCGGTTCGCGCACCAGGCCACGCCGGCGCTGGAGCGGTTCGCGGACAGCTCGCCCATGTCGTTCCTCTCTGGGGTGCGCGCCGCGCGCGAGACGATCGTCGCGCGCAAGGACGAGGACCGCGAGACCTTCCTGCGCAAGCGCGGGTTCTCGCGTCCCGAGACCGAGAAGATCATCGCCACCGTGCTCGCCGAGGAGGGTCGTCCGCCTGAGACCGTGTTCGACTTCGTGCAGGGCATTACCGCGCTCGCGCGCACCCGCCCGCACCAGGACGCCCGGCTCGAGCTTGAAGCACGCGCGTCCAAGCTGTTCGCCAGCGCGAACTGACCCGATCGCGGCGGTCACGACCCGCGTGGCCGCCGCACCACCCATATCAAAGGAGGCCGACATGGCCGACCGTGTTTCCGCATCCATCACGGTGGGCGGCACCGTCACACCCGCCGCTTATGCCGAACTCGCCGACGTCATCGCATCCGAAGACCTCTCGACCGAGTGGGACGGCGAGCCGTTCGAGCCCCACCAGCGCACCGAGGGCGAGCCGTTGCGGCTGTTCGCGCACGAGGTTGCGTGGGGCCGGTTCGAGGAACTCGAAGCCTGGTGCTTCGAGCACGGCATTCCGTTCGCGCGCTGGTCCGGTGCGTACGGCGGCGAGTGGGGTGCCGAGCGCGTGGTGTTCACCGGCGAGGGCGAGCCGATCTCCTATGCGGCCGACGAAGACGACCGCATCATGATCGACCGCGACACTACCGAGCGGCTCGGCTCGATCGATGCCATCCGCGCGCACTTCGATGCGGCGGAGTTCGAAGTTCCCCCGCTCGTCGTCGAGGGTGACGCCACCTGAGCGTGATGCTGTTCGCTTCGTCCTTACCGGGCGCAGTTCTCTCCTCCTTAGAGGGAGAGGGCTGCGCTTCGCTTCGTGACGGGTTGAGGGTCGAGAGAGAGGCTCCCGACCGCCCGTCGCGGAGTGACTACCATGGCAACCGCTATCCAGAAGATCACGCTGTCGCCCTCGCGCGACATCC
>CAXSEO010000329.1:0-4086 GCA_964235525.1 uncultured Sphingomonas sp.
GCGAGCGGCTAGCGCCGCAGCTCGCATAAAGGGCTGCTGATATTTGATCAGTTGCCTCGCCGTTCCGCTCTTTACGGAAAGTCCGTAACTGTCTATGTAGGACGAAGCACAAGGAGGTGCTGGTGGCAATCGACACTCTGGAGCGCGCGTCGTCGAGCGACGTCTCGAAGCGGTTTGGCTTCTACTACGACGAGGCGATGACGCATCCGCTGGCGGTGGAGCGCAACGGGGCGGCTCGCGTGGTGATGATGCCTGCCGCCGAGTACGAGCGACTTGCCCGCCTCGACCATGTGGCGCTCCATCCGCGCGAACTCGATCAGGCTGATTTGAAGGCGCTGCGCGATGTGGTGATCCCGGAGAGCGCGCGTGAGCTCGACCACCTTTTGGACTAGGCCGCAGCCGACCGACGTCATCCTCTACAGCTATCTTTGGCGGCACGAGGCCGCCAGGGGCGAGGAGTCCGGGCGCAAGGACCGGCCCTGTCTGGTTCTGGCCGCTACCGAAACCAAGGCGGGGCTGCGCGTGATCACTGCGCCGATCACGACCAAGCACCATGAGCCGAAGCAGCTGGTCGTGCTGCCCCTGCGGGTGGCGCAGCACCTCGGCCTGGAGCCCGGCTGTGGCATCGTCTGCAATGACCTGAACCGCTTCATTTGGGTCGGCGTCGACGTGCGGGCTAGGCCCGGCGGCACGCCATATTTCGGGCAGATGCCTGGCAGGCTAGTCGAGGAGATTTTGCGACGCGTGCTTGCCAGCTCGGTGATGCCGACCGACCGGGACGCCTGAGCCCGTCCTAGGTGGTGGCTGGCTGCTGCGTACCGGATTCGCGCGGCTTGCTGGAGTGGCAAGGGTCTCTGGCTCCGCTGTGGCCGGAAAACCAGCTTGGCGAAAGCGTGCCGGCCATGAGTACCGCAGCTGGGGGCAGGAGGTTATCGACCGGATTGACGCTGCGGCACCGGTCCAAAATGACCGGTAAAGTACCGATCTAGAGGCTCGTCTGCTAAGGTCGAACTCTTAAGGAACCAACATGGCAAGCGAACTTCAGGACCTATCCGGCCGCATCGCTTTGTTGAAGCAGGAATTCGACGAGCTGCGACCCAGCAGAACGGAACAGCTTCCACCCGATCTGCAGCGGACCTACGACATCGAGCTGACCTACTCCTCGAACGCGATCGAGGGGAATACGCTTATCCTCGGCAAGACCGCTGATCTCATCGAACACGGCATCACCGTGGGCGCCAAGAGCATCAAGGACCACATGGAAGCCGTTGATCACTTCGACGCCCTCCAGTGGATGCGCACGGTCGCAGCGAGGATTGAACCGCTTGACGAGAACGTGGTCACGGAACTGCACCGGAGGATCGTCGCGCGAAGTCGACCCGACATCGCCGGCTTCTACAGCCAGCATGCCCGACGCGTGGTCGGGTCCCCGATGGTGTTCCCGAATCCCTTGAAGGTGCCCACGCTCATGGAGCGTCTCGGTGCCGACCTCTCGCGCGGGGACGACAAACCCGCCACGGCCTTTGACATGCACTACCGGCTGGTCACGATCCACCCGTTCGACGGCGGCAACGGGCGCACGGCGAGGCTGCTCATGAACCTGCTCCTCGTCCGCGGCGGCTACGTCCCCGTGCCAGTGAGACCCGAGGATCGAGAGGAATACAGGGAGGCGTTGAAGACCGCGCAGCTTGCTCAGGACGACGCGGCGCCTGCCTTCCAGTCGTTCATGCACCGGCGTCTCGCCGCCGCGCTCCAGCAATACGTGCACGATCTCCGACAAGGGCGCGACGGTCGTGGAACGGACAGTCCGACGCGGAAATAATCGTCATAGGATGACGGCGGATCCGTACTCCAGTAGCGCTCGCTCGCGGAGAGGGGTGGAGACAGCAAGCGAGCGAGGAGCTGGTTAGGAAGGTGACGGAGGGTCGGGCGACGGCAATACTGAAGAACGAGCGCGTCGACCTTTCGGTCGAGTAGGCTCTAGTCGCCGCGGAAAAGCGGCGACCGGAGCCCCGCCAAGGCGGGTCTCCGCCCTGCGGGTGACGATCCTTCGCGCGGGACCTGTGGCTACCGTGGGGAATGATACTCTCTCTCTCTGAAGTCCTAGTGTGGCATGCGGGGATTCAGGCCGGTCAAGGATGAGCGGTTCCCCCAATTTTCACGAAGCCCTACGCTGCCGCTCCAGCCCCCGAGAAAATCGGCTCCCCCGCTCCCCGCTGGCGCGGCGTTAACCGGGGTCGACCGCGTCTTCGCGCGGCCGCTTCCCGGTTAACGTCCCTGACCGCCCTGACCACCGCATGCCTGGGAGGAAACCTCATCGAGAAGATGAGATTTTCGAACAGGAGCACAACGTCATGACCACCTTCCGCCGCACCGTCCGCAGCTTCGCCGAAATCGCCGCCCTCCACGCCGAGGAGACTGGAACGGACGAAGGCTATGGCAACGCGTTCGATACCACGACCGAGCTGGCCACGCTGGACATCACCGCCGCGCCGACGCCCGTCGACATGCCGGAGCCGCAGACCGCACGAGCCGCCGTCGAGATGGTGATGCAGACATTGTTCGAAGTTTTCCGCGACACCCGCCTCGAGCCCTACGCCGCCGACCTTGCCTGGGGATTCTGCAACAGCTTCCACGTTGTCGCCAAGCGGATCGAAGGCCGCGAGGACGACGCCGCCCGCGAGCTGGGCGAACTGGCCCGCGCATTCGACCCCTCGGAGATCTACGCCGTCGAGGTGGAGGAGAAGCAGACGCTGACCCGCACCCTGATGGACGCCCGCGCAGCGATGGAGTGCATGCGCGACCACGCGGCCGCGGTTTACAACGCCGAGACCGGACGACCCTTCTCGACCGTGAGGGGCAGCCGGGTCAGCCAGGGCAACACCGCATCGATGATCGACGCGCGCGACTTCCTCGCCGCCCGGGCAAAAGCGCGACGGGAGCAACACGCACCGACCGGGCCGATTGTCGCCTTCTCGGGAGGGATGCAGTGGGACAATCACGAGCTGATCTGGGCGAAACTGGATCTGGTCCGCGCCCGCGTGCCTTCCATGACGCTGGCCACGACCGGAATGACCAAGGGCTGCGACGCCATCGCGCACGCCTGGGCGGCCTCGCGCGAGGTGCCGCTGATCCGGTTCGGCCTCGAGCGCCGGGACGGCAACCGCGCGGGCTACCTCCGCAACTCGCGCATCGTCGACGCGCGCCCGGTTGAGGCGGTTCTGTGCCCGGGATCGACGGTGCAACGCGACCTCGCGGACAAGCTGCGCCGCGCGGGTGTAGCGTTGACCATCGTGCGCGACGACAACGCGGCCCGGCAAGCGGCCTGAGCCGCCCCGAAAGGGAGGGGCGTCGGCTTCGGCCGGCGTTCCTCCTTTCTTCTCTCTTCATGCGCCCCTGGCGGCTCCGGGGGCATCGAGCCCCCATCGCCGCCGAGAATGCTGCAATCTCGGTGAGGGGAGGGGCTCACTCTCGAACTATCCGAGAATGTCGGCCGGGGCGACGATCCCTGGGCGCCGTGGTTCAACCGGCCCCGACCATGCCGATCACGCTTTCCATCGCCTCCACCACCGCCTCTAGAGTGGTGATCCCTCGCACGTCCGGCATGCTCCATCTCACGTTCCGCTCGCGCGCATCGGCCGCGATGAGCGCAAGATGCAGTTCCAAAAACTCCTCCGCGGTCTTGAACTGGGCGTCGTAGGACCGCGCCATCTGATGGGTGAGGCGGCTAAGCACGACCTTTTCCGCATCACAGAGGTTGGGTCGACTCCACGGACCCGCGCACAGCTCGCGCGAGATTGCGAGGGCGGTCGTCAGCAACCGCGGGTCATTCCGAAACAGCCAATGCCCCGTAGGGTCCTTGCCCGCGTCATCAAGGCGATCGAGCTCTTGGACGATCCTGCGCCACCCGGGGTGAAATGGGTACTCGCCCACGACTTCCGCTCCGAAGATGCCGCCTGCACAACCGAGACTAGCACGACTTCGTCGCGCCGAAAGCTTCGAAGATCGCCCCGGCTGACACCCCCAACCATCGCTGTCGCACATTCCCGGCGCGGCTGAGGGCCGCGCCGGATGCCGGGCCGGTCG
>CAXSEO010000330.1:0-4086 GCA_964235525.1 uncultured Sphingomonas sp.
GACACTCGCTTCTGACCAGCGACGAGCGCTGGCTTTAAATAGCGGGGTCACGTTATCACCAGCGCCAAGCGACGTCGTCCAGGGCACCTCGAAAAGTCCAGTTGATGTTGAAGGGCAGCAACAACCGGGAAACAAGAGCATCAGGCAACAAAAAAGGGGGCCGCCAAGCCCCCTTTTCGTAACGGTTCAGCGCCGCTGTTACGGGCTGGTCGAGTTATTGGTGGCGATCACCACCACGCCCACGACCACCGCTGCGCCGGCGACCAGCGCGATGATCAAGCCGACGCCGGCGAAGATGTCGCTGCCATGCTTGACGTGGGTGCTGGCACGCGGAGCGGTGTCGAGCGACAGGCTCGCCGCCGGGTTCATCGGGGTTGCGACCACAGGCGTCGCAACCATCGTCGCGGCGGCCATCGCCGCCAAGTAAGATTTGAACGCCATTACTCGCACTCCCTCTTTAGGTTGCGTCGCACAATAACGCAGGTTGCGCGATAATCAAGTCCCTATTTGCGGGCATTCGATCAGGCCCGGTCACGTTCGCCAGCCAGCCTGCTCAACTCGGCCTCGAACCGGCCGATGATGGTCGCGTCGCTCCAGCGCTGTTCCGCGCGGGTGCGTGCCTCCCGCCCCAGCGCCGCCGCGCGGGTGGGATTGTCGACCAGCGACTCGATCGCACCCGCCAGCGCGGCGGCGTCGCCTGGCGCGGTGACGATGCCGCAGCCCTCGACCTCCACCGCGAGTCCCGTCCCGGCGTCCGCCGTCGCCACCACGGGACGACCGGACGCGAGCATGTTCGTCAGCTTCGACGGCAACAACAGGTCGGCCGCGCCCGCCAGCTGCGGGAGTAGATGCACCGTCGCCAGCCCGAGTAGGTCGGAGAGCCGCTCGGCGGGCTGGAGCGGGACGAAGCGAACCTGCGGCAAGTCCGCCGCCCCGCGCACCAGCTCCGCCTTTTGCGGTCCTTCGCCACAGATCAGGAACGCGATGTCCGGCCGCCGCGCGAGCCGCCGCGCCGCGTCGACGACGACGCCGATCCCCTGCTTGTTGGCGATATTGCCCGAGTAGAGCGCCACCTTGGCCTCGCCCAGCCCCAGTTCGGCGCGGTATGGGGAAGGGCCGTCCAGCGGTCGGATGCCGCCGATGTCCGCCCAGTTGCGGAACTCGACGATGCGGTCGGGCGGGACACTGATCGCCGCCAGCTTCGCGCACATCGGGGCGGAGATGCTGCTCACCCGATCGAAGCCGGTGATCACGCGCCGCTGGAACGCCAGCGCCGCGCGCGCGCCGACCGAAGAGTTGCGCATCAGCCCGGTCGCGAACGCGGCCTCGATCTCAAAATCCTGGACGTGCAACCACGAGCGCGCCCCGGCGACCCGGGCCGCGAGTCGCGCGACCGGCGCGCCGATCAGCGAAGGGGCGATCGTCAGCACGATCTTGGGTCGCAGCCGTCGCGCGGCCGCGAGCGCGGGCCCGGTCACCGCCGCCGCGAAGCTGGCGTGATGGATGATCCGCTTGCCCCCGCTCGGCTGGGCGGGAACGTAGATCGGGCAGCGGGTGACAACGACGCCATTTTCTTGCGTGGTGATGAAGCGAACCCCGCGATGGCCGTCATAGGTCCGCCACTGCGGATAATAGGGCTGGGCCGCGACGACCCGGATCGCATGCCCGCGCGCCGCCAGGGCCTCGGCGAGGCCGGTGGTGTAACGGGCGATACCGACCTGCTCCGGCGCGTAGTTTAGTCCGACGATCAGGATCCGCACGGCACCGCTCCGAAGCCGCGACGGCCCTTGTTCGATCAAGTCGTCGATAGCAATCCCGAACCTAGCCCGTCCGCGCGCGGACGCGGATGCGGGTGATCAAGGGGTGCGAGGGCCGGAACGCGGTGAGCGGGCCTGACAGAAAATCGGGGTTGGTGGTGATCGGCGCCGTGCCGGCCGGCGCGCGGACGTCGACATCGGTCAGCTCCAGCGCGCGGACCGCGCCGCCCAGCGCCACGACGCCGTCCGCCAGCCGCACTCGGCGGAACCTCGCATAGGCGTCGGTGCCGCCCATCTCGGTACGGATGCTGCCGCGACCGATCGTCACGTCCGCCACCAGGAAGTCGGCGCTGGGGTTGACGTACTTCGCGTCGATCACGCCCGCAAACAGCAGCACGTCGCCGCTATCCGATCGCAGCCCCGAGAGCGTGAAGTCGCGGCATCCGTAGCAGGCGACCAGCGCCGAGGGCATGTTGCTGCGGGCGCTGTAGCGGGGGTCGATGTCGCTGGCGGTCACGTCCTCGACGCGGAAGTTCGCCCCCGCCTCGACATGGATCAGCTGACGCAGGCCCCGCGCTCGCACCCGGCGGATGTGGAAGTCGGACACCGATTCGCCGATCGCCCAGTTACGGGTGAAGGTGCGGCCCGCGAAGCCGATGCCGATGCCCCAGTTCGGGCGTCCCCGTTCATCGTCGATGCCGTCGATGTCGATGTCCTCGACCAGCACACCGTGATCGTGGGGGCAGATGTTCCACTCGATCGCATCGCCGCGCAGCCGCCGGAACCGGCAACGCCGGATCGTGGCACCGTCGAGCCGCGAGGTCGCGCCCTGGCGCAGGATGCCGTAGTTCGCGTCGCTGACATGAAGGTCCTCGATGACCAGATTGGCGAAGGGCCCCGGTCCCTCGATCAGGATCGCCGCGATGTGGAGGTCGCCCGAATAGTCGAAGCCGGTGATCGTGGCGCTGCCAGCACGCAGGTACAGCGGCACGTCGCGCGCCGGCGCACCCTCGAACCGCAGCGTGTTGCGCCCGGTAAGCTCGAGTCGGGCCACGGGGGTTCCGCGCAAGGCGCGCCGCATGATAAGGTTCATGCCCGACGGGATGCGGATCGGGCCGGAGACGATAAGCGGTGTCGCGGCGGACTCGATGACCACCGGGCCCGCCGTCCCGGCGCGCTCGTCGAGCCAGCGTTGCAGCGTCTCCGACTCGGGCTGTGTCGCTCCCCATGCCGGCAGAGTGCCGACCGCGCCAACCGCGAGCGCGCCCGCGAGCACCGTGCGACGGCCGAGGCGGGAAAGGGTAGTCATCGCGGTCGCGCGCGCTATGCGGCGGCGTTAGCGGGACGACAAGCCAGAGCGGGGGCCAGCGATGGACGACAATGCAGACCGCGCGACCCCGCTCGTGCCGAGTGAACGCCACGCGGCGAGCTTCTCGCTCGCGAACAAGGCGACGCGGGTGGTGTGGGGCATCGCCTGGCTGCTGCTCGCGCGATGGACCCCGCCGCCATTGCACGCCTGGCGGCGGCTGGTGCTGCGCGCGTTCGGGGCGCGCGTCGGACCCGAGGCGCGCGTCTATGGCAACTGCCGCATCTGGATGCCCGCCAACCTGACCATGGAGCGCGGCGCGGTGATGGGCCGTGACGTGCTGTGCTACAATCAGGGGCACATCACCATCGGCGAGAACGCGGTCGTGTCGCAGAACGTGACGCTCTGCGCGAGCACGCACGACGTCAACGACCCGCTGTTTCCACTCCTCTTGCGGCCGATCAGGATCGGTCGCGATGCCTGGATCGCGGCGGAGGCGTTCGTCGGGCCGGGCGTGACGGTGGGCGACGGCGCGGTGCTCGGGGCGCGCGGTGTGGCGATGCGCGACCTCGCAGGCTGGACGTTCTTCACCGGCAACCCCGCGCAGCCGCTCAAGCCGCGCCCGCCGCTCCGCGCAAGGCCCGGATGACAAAACCGCTTTCCTACACGCTGGCTTCCGGAACATAGAGAGAACAAGGCTAACGACGGAGAACCACCATGACTGTTCCAGCGCGGGTGCAGGCACCCGCATCCTATGTCGCCGCGCACGCGCTCGCGTTCGGCGAGCTCGGCACCGAGGCCGCGTTCGTTAGCTCCGATCGGCCACTGCCGGTGGCGGTACGCGAAGCCGCCGCGACCAGCGCGCCGCTGACCGGGACCAGCACGACCAGCCAGGATGTCGGCCCGTTCCTCCCCGACCTGAACCGTGCGATCGTGGTGACGCTGTCGGGCGACTGGGTCGGACGGGTCACGCTGCTGCGTTCCGTGGATGGCGGCACCACCCGCGACCCCCTGACGCTCGGC
>CAXSEO010000331.1:0-4056 GCA_964235525.1 uncultured Sphingomonas sp.
CCGCGACCAGCACGCCTGCGCCCATCAAGAGGATCAATCCCGTCGCGGCGCGGCGCAGCGCGTCGTGGCTGACCGGCAGCCGGGCGAGCAGCCGGTCGATCGCCGACTCTCGGGGCGCCTTGCGCTTCACCACCGCGCGCCGGGCGGGCGCGCCGCGCTTGATCGTGGCGGTCATGCTGGGTCCTTCATGGCATCGTCGACGATCGCCTGCACCAGCTCGGGGTAGCTGACGCCGTTGTGGCGCGCCTGTTCGGGGACGAGGCTGAGCGGCGTCATCCCCGGTTGCGTATTGACCTCGAGCAGGAATAGCCCCTCGACCCCCGCCTCGTCATCCCAGCGAAAGTCGGCGCGCGACACGCCGCGACACCCAAGCAGCCGGTGCGCCTGGAGCGCGATGCTCTCGCACGCCGCCGCGATCTCGGCGGGGATCGGCGCCGGGTAGAGATGCTCGGTCATCCCGTCGGTGTATTTCGCGTCATAATCGTAGAAGCCGCTCTTGGGCTTGAGCTCGGTCACGCCCAGCGGGCGGTCGACCAGCACGGCGGTGGTCAGCTCACGCCCGCGGATGAACGGCTCGGCGAGCAGTTCGTCGAACACCTGCCAAGGCCCGGCGGCGTCACGCGCGATCGGCTGGCCGTGGTTGCCGCCCTCGGTGATGATCGCGACGCCGACCGACGAGCCCTCGTTGACGGGCTTGAGGACATAGGGACGCGGCAGCGGGTCGGCGGCGAACAGGTCCGTGGCTTTGACGATGCGCCCGCCCGGCATCGGGATGCCGTGAGGGACCAGCACCTGCTTGGTCAGCTGCTTGTCGATCGCGATCACCGACGTGGCGAGCCCGCTATGCGTGTAGCGCAGCCCCATCAGGTCGAGCATTCCCTGCACGCTGCCGTCTTCGCCGGGCGTGCCGTGGAGCGCGTTGAACACGAGGTCGGGCGCGGCGTCCGCCAGTCGCGCGGCAACGTCGCGCGCCATGTCGATGCGCGTCACCCGGTGGCCAAGCGTCTCGAGCGCCCCGGCGACGCCCTCGCCCGACACCAGCGACACCTCCCGCTCGGCGGACCAGCCGCCCATCAGGACCGCGATGCGAAGCGGTGTCACGCCACCCCCACCCGCTGTATCTCCCACTCCAGCGTCACACCGCTGTGCGCCAGCACCCGCGCGCGAACCTCTTCGCCTAGCGCCTCGATCTCCGCACTGCTCGCCTGTCCGAGGTTGAGCAGGAAGTTGCAGTGTTTCTCCGATACTTGCGCATCACCGTTGCGAAACCCTCTACACCCCGCAGCGTCGATCAGCGCCCAGGCCTTGTGCCCCGGCGGGTTCTTGAACGTCGAACCGCCAGTGCGCGAGCGCAGCGGTTGCGACGCCTCGCGCTCGGCGGCGATGCGGTCCATCTCCGCGCCGATCGTCGCCGGGTCCGCAAACTCACCCGTGAACAAGGATGCGCCCACGACGAAATGGTCAGCAGGCAGCACGGAGTGGCGGTATGAATACCGAAGCCTTTCGGCAGACAGCCCGCGATGTTCACCACGCCGGTTCACGACCTCGTACGACTGGAGCACATTGGCTAGGTCGCGCCCATAGGCTCCAGCGTTCATCCGTACCGCCCCGCCGACCGTGCCGGGTATCCCACGAAGAAACTCGAACCCGGCGATTCCCCAGTCGCGGGCCGCGCTGGCCACCGCGATGCCAGGCGCCCCAGCCCCTGCGCTGATCCATCCGTCCCGCTGCCAAATCTTCGCGAACGCCTTGCCCAGCCTGATCACGACACCCGGAAGGCCTCCGTCGCGAACGATCAGATTGGACCCGAGTCCGAGTGGCCACACCGGCGCGTTTGGGTCGAGGTCGCGCAGGAACTTGCACAAGTCGTCCACGCCATCAGGCTCAAAAAGCCACTCGGCATTGCCGCCGCACTTGAACCAGAGAAGCGGGGCAAGCGGTGCATTCGCGGTCAGCCTGCCTCCAACCCTGCCGACCAGCTCGCGTGGCGAGAGTGGCGGCCACGCTCCATCGAGCGGCGGGAGAGTCTCGGTTCCCGGGGTAGACCTCACGCCCTCACCCTCCCGATCGCGTCGGCCAGCCCGGCGGCCCAGCGGGTGATATCTCCCGCCCCCAGACACACCACCTGATCCCCCGCGCGCAGCGTCCCCGCCAGCACCGCCGCCAGCGCGTCCGCGTCCGCAACCTTCGCCGCCGAGCGGTGCCCGCGCCGCTTCAAGCCTTCGACCAGCGCCTCCGCGTCGATGCCCGGGATGGCCGGCTCGCCCGCCGGGTAGACGGGCGTCACCAGCACGCTGTCCGCGTCGTTGAACGCGGTCTGGAAGTCGGGCATCAGGCCTTGCAGCCGCGAGTAGCGGTGCGGCTGCACCACCGCGATCACCCGGCCCGTTCCACTCTCGCGCGCCGCCGACAGCACCGCGCGAATCTCGACCGGGTGGTGCGCGTAATCGTCGATGATCGTCGCCAGCCCGCCATCGGCGATCGCCACTTCCCCCACTTTGGTGAAGCGGCGCTTGACCCCCCCGAACGCGTGAAAGCCGCGCTGCACCGTCGCGTCGTCGATGCCGAGCTCCAGCGCCACGCCGATCGCCGCCAGCGCGTTCTGGACATTGTGCCGCCCCGCCATCGGCAGCTCGATCCCCTCGATCGAGCGCGTGTGGCCATCGCGCGCGCGCACGATCGCCTCGAACCGGTTGCCGCCCGGAAAGGGCTGCATATTAACCCCGCGCACGTCCGCCTGCGCGGAGAAGCCATAGGTCACCACCCGCCGGTCGCGCAGCCGCGGCAGGATGTTCTGCACCTCCGGGTGGTCGAGGCACATCAGCGCCGCGCCATAGAAGGGCACGTTCTCGACGAACTGCACGAACGCGTCCTTGACCGCGTCGAAGCTGCCGTAGTGGTCGAGATGCTCGGGATCGATGTTGGTCACCACCGCGACCGTGCCGTCGAGCCGCAGGAACGAGCCGTCGCTCTCGTCCGCCTCCACCACCATCCAGTCGCTCGCGCCCAGCCGCGCATTGGAGCCGTACGAGTTGATGATGCCGCCGTTGATCACGGTCGGGTCGACCCCGCCCGCGTCGAGCAGCGCCGCCACCATGCTCGTCGTCGTGGTCTTGCCGTGCGTCCCCGCCACCGCGACGGTGGACTTGAGCCGCATCAGTTCGGCAAGCATCTCCGCGCGACGCACCACGGGGACGCGCCGTTCAAGCGCCGCCTCCACCTCCGGGTTGCCGCGATGGATCGCGGTGGAGGTGACCACCACCGCCGCGTCGCCGAGGTTGTCCGCGCGGTGGCCGATGGTGACGGGGATGCCCTTGCCGCGTAGCCCCTGGACGACGGAGCCGTCCGCGACGTCGGAGCCCTGCACCCGATAGCCGAGGTTCGCCATCACCTCCGCAATGCCGGACATGCCGATGCCGCCGATGCCGACGAAGTGGATCGTGCCGATGTCGGTGGGAACGCCTTTCATGGATCAACGCGCCTCACGCGAACGCCTCTTTCCGCTGCGGCTGCACCACCGGGAGTCGCGCGAGCGGGGCGTCGAGGCTCTCGACCAGGTCCGCAAGATCGCGCGCCGCGTCCGGCTTCCCGCACGCTCGCGCGCGCCCGGCGGCGTTCTCCAGCGCGGCGGGGTCGAGCCCCAGCTTCTGCATCTGCTTGGCGAGCTCGACCGGGGTGAACAGGTCCTGCGCGATCACCCGCGCGCCGCCCGCCGCGGCCAGCTCGCGCGCGTTGGCGGTCTGGTGATCGTCGGTCGCGCCCGGTAGCGGCACCAGGATCGCGGGCCGCCCCGCAGCGGTCAGCTCGGCGATCGTCGACGCGCCCGCGCGCGCGATCACCAGATGCGCCCAGGCGAGCTCCCCCGCCATATCATCGATATAAGTCGCCAGATCGGCGGCGATGTCGAGCTCCGCGTATTTCGCGCGCGCGGCGTCGATGTCCTCGATCCGCGCCTGATGCGGCACCTGCAATCGCCGCCGGAACGCCGGCGGGAGCATGTACAGGCCATCGGGCACCACCTGCGACAGCACGCGCGCGCCCTGGCTGCCGCCGGTC
>CAXSEO010000332.1:0-4052 GCA_964235525.1 uncultured Sphingomonas sp.
AGCCGCCGCGCTCGCCCATCATCGCGGCGCGGGCGTCGATGCGCTCGCCGATCCGATGCGGCGCGACGAAGTCGAGCGGTGTTCCCGCGACCGGAGGAAAACGCCCGGTCGGGATCCCCGCGGCATCGGTTTCCACCCAGCGCGGCGCGGCGATGCGCAGTTGCTCGCGCCCGACCGTGCCACTGCCCGCGCCGCCGAGATTGAAGTAGCTGTGGTTGGTGAGATTGATCACCGTCGCCCGCGTGCTCCGCGCGGCATAGTCGATGCGCAAGCTGCCGGGCGACAGCCGGTACGTGACGGTCACGGTTAACCTGCCCGGGAAGCCCTGGTCGCCGTCGGGGCTCACCAGCGTGAGCGTCGCCGCGTCGGTCGCGCCCTCGTGGAACCGGCGCACCCGCCACAACCGGCTGTCGAGCCCCGGCGCGGCACCGCCATGGAGCGCATTGGGGCCATCATTGGGCCGGAGCGGCACCTCGCGCCCGTCGACCACGAACCGCGCGTTCGCGATCCGGCCGGCGTAGCGCCCGATCACCGCGCCGAAACGGTTCTTGCCATTCTTCGCGCGATAGTCGCTCGCCGAGCCGTAGCCGAGCACGACATTGTCCATCCGCCCCGCGCGATCGGGCACGTCGACCTCGGTGATGATCGCGCCCAGATTCAGGAACCGCACCGTCATCCCAGCGGGGTTGCGCAACGTGTATTCGCGGATCGTCGGATCGTCGGCGCACACCCGCGCGGACGCGGTAGCTGCCACGCACAGGCCACAACACACGGCGATGAGCCGAGTTGCCGCGCGTGACCCGGTTCCGATGCTCGATGCCGCCATCGCCGCCCGTTCTGGCACGCGGCCCGTATCCGTCAAGCGCATCGATTCCCCGGGACGAACAGCGCGCCCGTCGGTAACCCGCCCGAACAGCGTGACGGAGGCGAGATGCGGGTGCGGACGGGGCTGATCGGGTTCGGGCTCGCGGGCAAGGCGCTGCACGCGCCCTTGATCGCGGCCGAACCGCGCCTGGCCCTTGCCGCGGTGGTCACGTCCCGCGTGGCCGAGGTCGCGGAGCGCCATCCGACCGCGACCGTGCTGCCGACCGCCGCGGCACTGCTCGCCGACCCGGCCATCGACCTCGTCGTGATCGCCACGCCCAACCACCTTCACGCCCCGCTGGCCCGCGCGGCGCTGGAGGCAAACAAGCATGTCGTCGTCGACAAGCCGTTCGTGACCGACCTGGCGGATGCGCGGTCGCTCATCGAACTCGCCCGCGAGCGTGGACGGATGCTGAGCGTGTTCCACAACCGTCGCTGGGACGGCGATTTTTTGACCGTCGCGCGGCTGGTGCGCGAGCGGACGCTGGGCGACGTGATGCTCGCCAAGCTACACTGGGACCGGTTCCGCCCGGCGATCAAGCGGGGCTGGCGCGAAGTGCCGGGGGACGGCGCGGGGCTGCTCGCCGACCTCGGCCCGCATCTGGTCGACCAGGCATTGCAGCTGTTCGGCATGCCCGAAACGGTGACGGCCGGACTCGCGGCGCAGCGGGCCGAGGCGGCGGTAGACGATTATTTCACGCTGTCGCTCGGCTATGGCGCGCTCCGCGTCCGGCTCGGCGCGTCGACGCTGGTCGCCGACCCACGGCCTCGCTTCGCGCTACACGGAACGCGGGGAAGCTTCGTGAAACACGGCGTCGACCCGCAGGAGGCGGTGCTGCGCGCGGGCGGGTCACCCGACGACGCGGGGTTCGGCGACGAGCCGCCCGAGTCAAACGGACGGCTGACGATCGGCGACCTGCCGGGCGAGCGGGTCGCGACCGAGCGCGGTGTGTGGCGCTGCTTCTACGCGGGCGTCGCGGCGGCGGTCCTCGACGGCGCTCCCCCGCCGGTCGCGCCGGAGGAGGCGCTCACCGGCCTGCACCTCCTCGCGCTCGCGCGTCGCAGCGCCGCCGAGGGGCGCACGCTAAGCGCCTGACTATTGCGCGCGCCAGGTCGCGGGCAGCGTCCGCGCCGCCACCTGCACCGTCGCGGTCTGGTGGATGTCGCGCGCCGATGCGGCGAGCATCAGCTTGTACGTGCCGCCCGCGATCCGCCATTGGTGCCCCGCCTCATCCCAGGTCGCGAGCAGGCGCGGGTCGACCGTCATGGTCATGGTCCGCGCTTCGCCGGGCGCGAGCGTTACCTTGCCGAACCCGCCGAGCCGCTTGGGCGCTTCCCAACCGCCCGCGACCGGAGATACGTAGAGCTGCGCCACCATTGCGCCCGCGCGCTTGCCCGTGTTGCGCACCGCGAACGTCGCGCTGACCGCCCCGCCCGTCGCCGTCCCGCGCAGCCCGGTCATGGCGAAGCTGGTGTAGGACAGCCCGTGGCCGAAGGCGAACAACGGCTTGATCCCCTTCGCGTCGAACCACTTATACCCGAAGGTCGCGCCTTCGGTGTACGACACGTCGCCGCCGTGCGGTGCTTCGGGATGAGGAAGCTGATCAACGCTGCGCGCGAAGGTGACCGGCAGGTGCCCGGCCGGGTTCGCGCGCCCGAACAGCAGGTCGGCGATCGCCGCCCCGCCCTGCGTCCCCGGATACCACGCCTCCAGAACGCCGCCAACGCGCTCCACCCACGGCATCGTTACCGGCCCACCCGTCTCCAGCACCACGACCGTTTTCGGGTTGGCGACCGCGACCGCGCCGATCAGCGCGTCCTGCGCACCGTCGAGCGCCATCAGCACGTCGAAGGACTCGCCCGCCCATTGCGTCGCGAACACAATCGCGACGTCGCTGTCGCGCGCCAACGCGGCCGCTGCGGCCGGGTCCGCGCCGTCGGAAAAGCGCACCACGGCGTTGGGGGCCTGCCGCTGGATCTCTGCCAGCGGCGATGACGGGTAATACATCACCGGCCCCGGCCAGGTCGTGGGCGCGATGCCCGGCACCGCGTTGCCGCCGATCGGGTACACCAGCGAGGAGCCGCCGCCTGCCAGCACGCCGACATCGGCATGCCCGCCGATCACCGCAATCCGCTTCACCGCGGGCGACAGCGGCAGCAGCGCGCCGGCGTTCTTGAGCAGCACCGCGCCGGCTTCGGCGTCCGCGCGCGTCGCCGCAGCGTGCGCGGCATAGTCGATCGGCTGCTCCGATACCGGCGCGTCGACCACACCATCCGCGTACATGGAGCGCAGGATGCGGCGCGCCATCTCGTCGACGCGCGCCGCGCTGACCTCGCCCGACCGCACCGCCTGACGTAACGGCCCGGCGAAGAACGGCTGCGTGTCGAACGGGTAACCCGAATCCTGCTCCAGCCCCGCGTTGGCCGCCGCCGGCGCGCTGTGCGTCGCGCCCCAGTCGGACATCACATAGCCCGCGAACCCCCAATCGCGCCGCAGTACGTCGGTGAGCAGCATCGGGCTTTCGCACGCATGGAGGCCCGCGACGCGATTGTACGAACACATCACCGCACCCGGGCGGGCGCGCTCGATCGAGAGCTGGAAAGCGAGCAGGTCCGACACCCGCGCGGCTGCCGGGTCCAGGATCGAGTTGCCGTTGTCGCGATCGGTCTCCTGGTCGTTGACCGCGTAATGCTTGATGGTGGAGATGATGCGGTTCGACTGAATGCCGATCACCTCCTCGCCGACAATGGTACCCGCGAGCAGAGGATCCTCGCCCGCATATTCAAAATTGCGCCCGTTGCGCGGCTCGCGCACCAGGTCGACGCCGCCCGCCAGCATGACGTTGAAGCCGGACCGGCGCGCCTCGTCGCCGATCATCGCGCCCCCTGCACGCGCCATCGCCGGGTCCCAGGTCGCTGCGGTGGCGAGTCCCGAGGGCAAGGCGGTGCGCTCGCGCTTCACCGGGGCCCCGCCCTGCGTTGCGACGCCGAGGCCCGCGTCCGTCTGATATTGCGGTGGGATGCCGAGCCGGGGCACGCCGGGAACATAGCCTGCGGACCCGGCGCGGCCCTGCGGCGGCGCCGTGTAGTTGGACGGCGGGAAGTCGGTGGCGAAATAGCCGAACACCAGGGTCAGCTTCTCGTCGAGCGTCATCGCGCGCACCGCGGCATCGGCGCGCCGGTCGGGG
>CAXSEO010000333.1:0-4000 GCA_964235525.1 uncultured Sphingomonas sp.
CTGGACCGAGTTGCCGGGCCCGGTCTCGATCCGATACACGACCGCGTTCTCGAAGACCTTTCCTCCCTTGGCCTCGATCCGGGGCAACGACGACGAGGCATCGTATTTGGCCGCGATCGGACAGACGGGGATGCAGTTGTTGTTGCCGCAACAGGCCGGGCGATCGTGGTAGGATACCGCGCTGTTGCGTGCATGGGCAGCCGGCAGGTTGGTATACCCCGCACGCGCGGCCGCTTCGGTGTAGAGCTGGTCGCCCGGTCCGAACGGCAGCGGCCCCATCGGATAGGGCCTGGAGCGTATTGCAGGCCACTGCGACGCCGGGTCCGAAGGGCCGCATACGCCGATGGCGTACTCGGCGCGCGTGTAATAGGGCTCCAGCGTCGCGTAATCGAACGGCCAGTCGCGGCCGACGCCGAAATTGCTGCGCAGCGCCATGTCCTCGGGGGTCAACCGCCAGCACATACCCGCCCAGTGCCAGGTCGAGCCGCCCGCATAACGGACATAGTCCTGCTGATACGCCTCGGCGTCCGGGCCTTCGATAAGGAGGTAAGGGTCCACGACGTGCTCGTGATCCCCCCACACCGGATGCGGCGCCCATGGCGTGGGCGGATAGGGCGCGTCCGGGTCGGTCCGCGCAGCCGGCGACAGGTTGCGGAAGTTCTCGACGATCCGCCAGCGCGGAACGCGCGGCCCGGCCTCCAGCATCGTCACCGAACGGCCTGCGTCGAGCAGCTGCTCGGCGATCAAGCATCCGACGACGCCGGTTCCCACAATGATGACGTCGGCGCTGGCTTGCGGCACGGATCGCGTCCTTCGGTCTAGAATGACGGCATGAAGGCCAACGGCGTGGACCGCTGCCCCCAGTCGCTCGGGCCGGCGGTGGCGTAACTGGGGATCGTCATCACGTCCGAGGTCGGCCCGTACATAAGCGCGTCGACGTTCGCGAAGACTCTTGCCCCGGGTATGTTCTCGGCCACGCCCAGATACCAGGCCGAGATGATCGCGAGCGCGGCGGCCTTGGCCGGGCCGGTCGCGAACGGGAAGAAGTCCTCGGCCTCGGTTGCGTGGCGAGAGCGGGCAAGCGCGAGGAGCTCGGTGACATGGCCGTTCATCGGCGACCGGTCCGCACCCAGCCCCACCATGATCCGCGCCCCGGTAAGAGCATCCAGGCGGTGCGGGATCAGGAGCGCGGAAAGGCGCATGAAGTCCGCTTCGGCGTTCCCGGTGACCAGCTTGGGCGAGCCCGGAGACGATCCTGCGGTGAACCCACTGATGGCGACTACACCCACGCAGAGCAATGCTCGACGTGAGAGAGGGAACCTGCGCGTTGGGTTCAGATGGTCTAGCTCGGTCAATGTACAGCCTGACTTTGTTCGAGAAGTCTGAACCGAAAACTCGTGTGGAACGAAGTTCGACGCGAGCGCGGTCTACGACGTCTCGACATCCGAATGATCTCGCAGCATTTGGCGCACAATGCAGACCACAGCAGCTTCAGCAACGAGACCGGCGGCGATGTCGAGCTGCTTGCTCGACAGCCCCCGTGCCCGCGATATCCCTTACCAGCCTAAGCCACCGGCATAACCGAAGCCCCGGCCGAAGCTGCCGCCCCAACCGCCCCAATCCCAGGTCGGATCGGAGAATTCTTCCGCCGTCAGCTGTTGTTGGTCGGCGAGCTTCTGGCGCTGCATCTGACGCACATACGTGCCGTACGCCTGCTGCGTGCCGACATAGAGGCAGTTGCAGCCTGTCGGGTCGGCGGAGACGTAATGGACGACGCCATCATGCGTGCGCTGGGTGAACTTGTTCGGTGGCAGTCGTGTCAGCATGGCCTGACGCGCGGGCGTGTCGGCAGGGCGTGAGACGAAGCCCGCAGCGGACAGCGAGTCTTCCTTGTGCGCGACGCGCTGCTGCATGGTCGCGCAGGCGGTCAATGGGAGAAGAGGCAACAGCAGTGCAGGTCCAAAACGGACTGCACTGAAGGCAAAGATCGACCGGCTACGGAGTATGAAGCGTCCCATCGCGATATCCTTCATAAGACAGAATCGGTATGCCACGCACTCCCAAGACGTTTATTGACCTCGATCAGCTGAGAGGAATAATTGTTCATTTATCTAGTGATTGCTGATTGCCTTTTAGCTTAAACGGGCTTCGCGCGTTGCGCGCACGATCTACCGGCGAGTGACTCTGCTCGCCATCAGCTAAATCTTTCTTGCGGCAGATCGGTGGAACATAACCTCGATCAATAAACCAAAACGAGCCTCGATTACTATCGTGCTAACATCGAAAGACGATTGACCGCTGGAAGAGTAGACGTGAGCCATACATCGACCAACGAGTGGTTCACTCGTGATTTGTTCCGTTTGCAGCAAGGTGAACGCGGCTTCGTCATGCGGGCCGTCGCACTCCTGCTCGTGCTTGGCGTGACTCTGATGCCGCTTGCCGGATGCAGCAAGAAGGCACCGACGCCGCCGCAATCGCCTCCCGAAGCAGGCTTTGTCGTCGTGGCGACGCAGACCGTACCGCTGTTCATCGAACTGCCCGCGCGCGCGACTGCCTTCGAGACCGCCGACGTCCGGCCGCAAGTTTCCGGTCTGATCAAGGCGCGGCGGTTCACGGAGGGCGGTACGGTCCGCGCCGGCGAGCTGCTATACCAGATCGACCCAAGCCTGTACCGGGCGACGTCGGCGCAGGCTCAGGCGAATCTGGCCAACGCGCAGGCGGCGCAGGTGGCGGCGCAGGCGCTCGCGAACCGCTATCGTCCGCTCGCCGCGATGCAGGCGGTCAGCCAGCAGGATTACACCAACGCGGTCGCGTCATCCAAACAGACAAGCTCGGTCATCGCGCAAAACCAGGCCGCGTTGAACACGGCGAACATCAATCTGGCGTTCGCTGACATCACCGCGCCGATCTCGGGAAGGATCGGCACGTCGCTTTATACCACCGGCGCGCTGGTGACGTCGGGGCAGGTCAACCCGCTGGCCACCATTCAGCGACTGGACCCGATTTTCGTAGACATCCAGCAATCGAGCGCTTCGCTCCTTGCGCTGCGGCGACGATTGGCCAAGCCCGGGACCCTCGCGTCCTCGGCTGCGGTTACGCTGAAGCTGGACGATGGCAGTGACTATGGCCTGGTTGGCCGGATCGAGTTTGCCCAAGCCGTGGTCAATCCGACGACCGGGGCGGTGCTGCTGCGCGCGCGGTTCCCTAACCCGCACGCGGTGCTGCTGCCGGGAATGTTCATCGTCGCCCGCCTGGGCCAGGAAACGGCGGAGAACGCGATTCTCGTGCCGGAGGCCGGCATCACGCACGACCCGCGCGGCGGCGCGACCGCGCTGGTGGTCGGGCCGGGAAACAAGGCGGTGCTCCGAAATGTGGTGGCACCGCGCACCGTCGGCGCTGACTGGCTGATCACGAGCGGGCTGAATACAGGAGATCGGCTGATCGTCGAGGGGGTCGGTCGCATCAAGCCCAACCAGGTCGTCAAGCCGGTCGCCGCTGGTTCCAAGCCGTCTCCGCCTCCGCCGCCGCGCCTTCCAAGCCGGCATAGCCCCGCGTGATCTCACTCGTCTTCATCGATCGACCGATCTTCGCGTGGGTAATCGCGATCGTGATCATGCTCGCCGGACTGGGCGGCGTTCTCTCGCTTCCGATCGAGCAATACCCCGACATCGCGCCGCCGGCCGTCGTCATCAGCGCGACCTATCCGGGCGCGGACGCCGCCACCGTCGAATCGAGTGTCAGTCAGGTCATCGAACAGCAACTTCTCGGCATCGACGGGCTGATCTATTTCCAGTCCATCTCGAACGCGTCCGGGCAGGTCAGCATCACGGCATCGTTCGCCAACGGCACCAATCCCGACATCGCGCAGGTACAAGTCCAGAACAAGGTCCAGCAAGCGTTGTCGCGTCTGCCGAGCCAGGTCCAGCAGCAAGGCTTGATCGTCACGAAGTCCAATGCGGACTTCCTGATGGTCGTCGCGCTGTATGACAGCACCGATCAG
>CAXSEO010000334.1:0-3992 GCA_964235525.1 uncultured Sphingomonas sp.
AATAATCTATGATGTTCGGGTGACTCCGCCAAGAGCTTCTATAAAGAGCGATGCCGTCGCGTTCGCGCTCGATCACCGTTCAGGCTATTCGATCGAGATGTTCATCCCGTACAGGATTGATGGCGGAAAAGTGACGTTCGGCGCTGTGTTCGGCAACGTCGGAGACTGCCTGATCTTCAGCGCTTAGCCGCCTCACAACGCCCCAAAATCAATCACCCCGTCCTTGTCCAGCCGCTGCTCCGCCGCGGGCATCGGGTATTTCAACCCCGTCGCGCAGTTGAACAGCACCACCTGCTCGCCCTCGTCCACCTCGCCGGTCCGCAGCGCCTCGCGGTAGGCGGCCAACGTCGCGCCGCCCTCCGGGCAGAGCAGCAGCCCGTCCCCGCGCGCGCACTCATCCACGGCGCGCCCGATCGCCGGGTCGCCGACCGCCAGCGCCTTGCCCCCGCTCGCCCGCACCGCGCGCAGGATCAGGAAGTCGCCCACCGCCTTGGGCACGCGGATGCCTGCCGCGATCGTGTGCGCGTCTTCCCAGCGGGTCGCGTGCTCGACACCCTCCTCCCACGCGCGGACGATTGGCGCGCAGCCCGCCGCCTGCACCGCGTACATGCGCGGGCGTTTCGCGCCGATCCAGCCGAGCGCCTCCAGCTCGTCGAACGCTTTCCACATCCCGATTAGGCCGGTGCCGCCGCCGGTCGGATAGAATATCGCGTCGGGCAGCGTCCAGCCGAGCTGCGCGGCGAGTTCCAGCCCCATCGTCTTCTTGCCCTCGATCCGGTACGGCTCCTTGAGCGTCGAGAAGTCGAACCACCGCCCCTCCGCCGCGCCCCGCCCGACGATCGCGCCGCACTCGTCGATCAGCCCGTTGACCCGCCACACCCGCGCGCCCTGCATCGCGATCTCGCGGACGTTGATCTCGGGCGTGTCCTCCGGGCAGAACACGATCGTCTCGATACCGACCCGGCTCGCATAGGCCGCGAGCGCCGCGCCCGCATTGCCGTTGGTCGGCATCGCGATGCGGGTCACGCCCAGCTCCTTCGCCATCGCCACCGCCATCACCAGCCCGCGCGCCTTGAAGCTGCCGGTCGGCAGCCGCCCCTCGTCCTTGACCAGCACGTTGCCGCCCGCCGCCGAGCGCGGGATCGGGATCAGCGGCGTCTCGATCTCGCCGAGGCTGACGATGTTCTCGGTCCGCCGCACCGGCAACAGCTCGCGCCACCGCCACAGGTCGGTCGGCCGCCGCTCCAGCGCCTCGCGCTTCAACGCCCGCCTCGCCGCCGCGAGGTCATAGCGCACCAGCAACGGCCGCCCCGCGCGCGACAGCCCGTGCAGCTCATCCGCCGCATAATGCTCGCCGGTCAGCGAGCACTCCAAGTGCGTGACGAAGGTAGGACGGTCGGTGGTGAGGTTGGTGTTCATGGCGGCGGCTTAGCCGAAGCTACGCGTCAAACTCCAGCGCCGCCGCCGCCGCGCCACCGCCCAGGGTCGAAGGACGGCGCGGATCGATCACGACACTCGCCGCATCGGGACCGGGCCGGCGGGGACGGCGTCTCGCCACGGGAGTCAGCGCGCGCCGAACCTCCGCTTCAAACCGCGCCAGCTCCGACCGAAACGGCGCCAGCGCTTCCGCGACCAGCTTCCTGCCTTCATCGCCCATCATTAGCTTCCTTTCGCCACCCCCACCATCGCCGGTCGGAGCAGGCGGTCCTTGATCATGTACCCCGCCTGCATCTCCTGCACGATGGTGCCCGGGGGCTGGTCGCTCGGCAGCTCCATCATCGCCTGGTGCTTGTTGGGGTCGAGCGGCTGGCCCGCGCTCTCGACCCGAGTGATCCCCTGGCGCGCGAACACGGCGGCGAGTTCGCGCCCGGTCGCCTCCAACCCGACGACCAGCCCCTTGAACCGCTCCTCGTCACGCAGCTCGGCGGGGATCGAGGCCAGCGCCCGCTCCAGATTGTCGCTGACCGACAGCAGGTCGCGCGCGAAACCGGTGACGGCATAGGCGCGCGCGTCGGCGGTTTCCTTTTCGGCGCGGCGGCGGACGTTCTGGATCTCGGCCTGCGCGTACATCGTCGCCGCCTTCGACTCGGCGAGCTGCGCCTCCAGCTCGGCGGTACGATCGTGCTCGGCGAGTTCGGGCGAGGCGTGGGCGGTTTCGGTCCGCAGGTCCTCGGCGGCGTCGGTGTCGTGGTCGATCATGGGTTCCCCGTGCGATGCCATTACGCGCTCAACCCATGAGGCGGGCGAGCGTTGCGGCGGTGAAATCCACCATGGGCACCACGCGCGCATAGTTCAACCGCGTCGGCCCGATCACCCCGACCACGCCGATCACTTGCCCGTCGAGGCCGCGGAACGGCTTGGCGATCACCGACGAACCCGACAGCGCGAACAGCTGGTTCTCCGCGCCGATGAAGATGCGCGTCGCGTCCCCCGCCCGCGCCGAGTCGAGCAGCCGCGCGACGTCCTGCTTGCCTTCCAGGTCGTCGAGCAGGTCGCGCACCCGGTCGAGGTCGGCGGCGGCGGCTGCGTCGAGCAACCGCCCCTGCCCGCGCACGATCAGCACCGGGCGCCGCGCGCCGTCCTCGCTCCACACCGCCAGCCCCGCCTCGACCAGCGCGCGCGCCGCCCCGTCGATCGCGGCGCGGCCGTCGGCGATCTCCTGGGTGATCCGCACGCGCGCCTCCGCGAGCGTCAGCCCGCCGAGCGTCGCGGTCATGTAGTTGCCCGCCTCGACCAGCGTCGACGACGACAGGTCGGCGGGAAGCTCCACCACCCTGTTCTCGACCGCCCCGTCTTCGCTGACCAGCACCGCGAGCGCCTGACGTCCCGACAGCGGCACGAAGCCGATCGAGCGTAGCCGAAGTTCGCGCTTGGGCACCATCACCAGCCCCGCACAGGCGGACAAGCCGCTCAGCGCCGCCGTGGTCGCGGCGATCGCATCCTCGACCGGGCCGCCCTTACTCGCTCGCGCGGCGATCGCCGCCTGCTCCTCCGCGCTCGGCTCCAGCGCGTGCATCATGCCGTCGACGAACAGTCGCAAGCCGCGCTCGGTCGGCATCCGCCCCGCGCTGGTGTGCGGCGCGGCGAGCAGCCCCAGCGCCTCCAACTCGCCCATCACCGAGCGGATCGAAGCGGGCGACAGGTTCAGTCCCGCCTGCGCGAGCGTCTTCGACCCTACCGGCTGACCGCTAGCGAGATAGCCGTCGACCACCCGCCGAAAGATGTCGCGCGCGCGATCGGACAGGTCGGTGATGGGGGGCGCGGGAGACACGACCCCGTCTACCCGTCCCTTGCTCCGAACGGAAGCTCGTTGCTGCGGGGTGACGAGCAGGCGAGCAGGGGCTAGGCAACGCCAAACGACAGGAGTCTCCGATGCGCCCCTCCGGCCGCGCGCCCGATCAGATGCGCCCCATCTCGATTGAGCCGCACTACACCCGCCACGCCGAAGGCTCGGTGCTGGTCGCGTTCGGCGACACCAAGGTACTCGTCACCGCCAGCGTCGAGGAGCGCGTGCCGCCTTTCCTGCGTGGCAAGGGCGAGGGCTGGGTGACGGCCGAATACGGGATGCTCCCCCGCGCCACGCACACGCGCGGGTCGCGCGAGGCGGCAAAGGGGAAGCAATCGGGTCGCACCCAAGAGATACAACGGCTTATCGGCCGTTCCTTGCGCGCCGTCACCGACATGAAGACGCTTGGCGAGCGGCAGATCACGCTCGACTGCGACGTGATCCAGGCGGACGGAGGCACGCGCACCGCGTCGATCAGCGGCGCGTGGGTCGCGCTCAGGCTGGCGGTCAACACCCTCATGGCGACCGGCAAGCTCTCCGCGGATCCGCTGCGCCAGAAGGTCGCGGCGGTGTCGTGCGGCATCTATCAGGGCACGCCGGTGCTCGACCTCGACTATCCCGAGGACAGCGCCGCCGACGCGGACGCGAACTTCGTGCTGCTTGAAAACGGCCACATCGCCGAAGCGCAGGCGACCGCCGAGGGCGC
>CAXSEO010000335.1:0-3982 GCA_964235525.1 uncultured Sphingomonas sp.
ACCGCCGATTGAATCGCCGGCACCGTTCCACCGCCGCGCCCCGCCACCGCGAACCCAAACCGGCTCTTGACCGACGCGTCGCTCTCGACGTCGATCCCGTTCGTGAAGGCCGCCGGGTTCGTCACCGTGTCGACGCCCGCGACCGCCGACGCGATCAGCGCGATTGATCCGGCAGCCACGTTGCCGTTCGTCCCCGGCACCCCGGTCGCATCGGGCGTGATGGATTGTACAGGCGCTTGAACGGACCCCACCTGCGGCGGCATCGCATATCCGCCCGTGGGAGCGGTCGCGCCTGGAGGCGTGTAGGACGCGACGTAGGCTCCGTTCGTTGTGTCGGCATAGACCTGGAAACTCTGCGTTCCGTCCGCCGTCTTCACGATCGCCCCGACCGGCACATAAACGGCCGCGGCCGATGCCGTGTAGCGGGCGAAGGTGCTGAGGCCTGTGGCGGGCTGGGCCTGGAGCCGCGTCACGCCCGCGAGCGGGAAATCCGCCACGAAGCTGTCCACGTCGGCGCCGTAGGAGGTCGCGAGCCGGGTCAGTTTCGCGGTGTCGAGGTTCTCCTTCTGGATCCACAGCAGGACCCCCGCGACCGCTTCCGCGATGGCGCGCAGCATCGATCCCAGCGCGAAGTTGAGAAACCGCGACGCGATGCGGCCCTGCATGCCGGCCGCGATGGAGCCGACGATCGTCGAGAAGCCGCGTGTCTGGAGCGTGCTCAATGTGCTATCATCTCAGCCTGGAATGGGAGCGTGTGCCATGTCTTGGAACTGGAAGCCGATTGATACTGCACCGAAGGATGGAAGTAGGGTTTTAGGTTGGAGCGCATCAGAAGGATGCATTCTAGTTTCTTGGTGGAGCTCTGAGAGTTGTTTTATCTACGATCCTATGGGTCTAAAGTTCGATCCAGAGCCTGTACAACTCTCACATTGGGATAACTTACCGGGATCACCACCGAGCTAACGACCCGTTGGAACCTCAAGCGCGATCTCGGCGGGTAGGCCCGACGTCGCGTCCGTATAGCGGATGCCGATGGAGCAGAGCCCGTTGGCATCGGCCTTGAACGTCGTGGTGATCACCGGCGCGGGAATGCGCGCGACCGTGGCCTCGAGCTGGAGCTGAGATCGAACGAGCGCCTTGATGCCGCTGTCGAGCGTTGTGCGGCCGACCCTCTGCGGCAGGCCGGCTCCGTAGCCTTCATGCCAGAGGTAGCCTCGAAGGGCCGTCATCAGGCGTCGCACGATATGCTCGTTGTCGAGGTCGACGCCCTGCACCACCGAGAGGTCGCCTGTCGGGTCAAGGGCGAAGTCGTCCTGCCACGGGCACGAGATGTCAGGCATCTGGTATCCCATCGCCGTTGTCGCTCGACGCTTGCGGGATGGCGAGCGACACGCCGCCCGACACCCACGGGTCGCTCAGGCCGTTCAGCTCGGCGATGCGCCACCACGCCAACGCATCTCCGAGTTCCCGCTGGGCGTAGTGGAACAGCGTCGTCAGCCCGTCCGTCTGCACCACCTTGGCGGGCAGACCGGAGCCGATGTAGGGAGCATCGGGCATCACACCTTCCGCATGTTGAAGACCGCGCGGCCGACCGTGGCGCGCATGTCGGCGAGCGCCGCTTGATCGGATGCCGCGGCGTCGAGCGCGAGCAACGCCGTCACGAGGTCGCCTGCGTAGCCGGCCGGGTCCGGCCCGTCGAGGGCACCCACGGCCGCCGCGATCCCCGCGTCGATCTCCGCCACCAATCCTGCACCCGCATTGACCAGCGCGGCTTTCAGCAACTGCGTCGCCTGACGGATCGGGGCTACGGCTTGGATCGAGGCGTTCAGCGTGGCGAGGTCGGTGCCGATGCGGGCCGAGATCATCAAAGCCCCGCGAGGTTGCTGGCCGCGATAGCGAGCGCGTTGCCGAGGTCCAGGCCGATCAGCCCGTCGATGGACGGCTCGCCACCGGCTCCCCCGAACGGGTTGTCGGCGGGGGTCAGCGAAATCGTCATGTGGACGACGTTGGGGTACTTCTCCACCTTCCACGTCAGGCTGGAGATCACCACGATCCGTGCCTCCATGCCGTTAGAATAGGGGAGCGGCGCGCCCGCGATCCGCATCTGGTCGAGCGCCAGCACGTCATCGGCCGCCTGGCTTCCGACATGCACCACCTCGAAGGTGCGGTCGTCGTCGTCCGGTCCCATCGCGTCGATGACGCGGTCGCCACCAGGCAGCTTCTTGATGTTGAGTTGCTGCTTACCGCCGCCCGGCAGCGTGTCGGGCACCGCGAAGTCCGTGAACAGGTAGCCGCCGAGCACGAGCGCATCGTTCGCCATCTCAGGCACAGACCGTCTTGGTGGCGCCGCCCTGGATCACGGCGCCGCAACCGCAGACCGAGCCGGTGCGGGCGACGGGCTGTCCGCCGATGGCGAAATTCGGCGATCCCGTGGTGATCGGCGTCGTCCCGTGGTTCGGGAGCGGACAGGCGTGCATCGAGCCCACCACGGCCGTCATGGCGCCCTCGGTTGGCACCGTGGAGGCCGTGACGATGGTTCCGCCATGCGAACTGCCATCGCCGAGGCGCGCCACCGGGTTGCTCATGAGTTGATAGACACGTTGCCGTTGATTTTCACGCTACCTCCGGCCGACTGCACCGTGATGGTCTTGCCCTTGGCGTCGTGGGTGATGTTGCCCTGAGCGTCGAACGCCATCGTGCCGCCCGCCGCCGCGTGGTAGATCGTGACCGAGCCGTCCTGCGCCCATTTCAGGTAGTGTCCCGCTTGGTGCTGCAACAGCATCTCGCCGGATTGCACCTGTGGCGGGGTCTCGGGGGTCGAGAACTGCCGATGGTGCGCCACCATGGTGTCGGGGTCGCCACCATCCATGTGGATGTCGAACTGCTGACCGTCCAACTTCTGGGGGTCGCCCACGGTCGGGCCGACGAGGATGCCGAAGCCGTTGCCGACGTGCAGCGCCGCGATCGGCATCCAGTTCGACTCGATTCCGTGCGGCTGGATGATGCCCTTCACGGCGTGCGTCTTCGGGTTGTAGGCCGTGCAGACCAACGTGCCCTTGAACTGGCTCCGCCCAACGACCTCCTGCGCGATCCTTCTTATGTGATTTGTTAGCTCGTCGAGGTCGATCATGCGTGGCCGATGCCTCCCTGCCCCATCGGGACGGCGGACGCCGGGCGGGGCGGTGGCAGCGGCGGGTCGCTCGGCGCCTGGAACTTGGTCGCACCCGTGTCGTCGGTGCCACCACGGCCCGACTTGGCGATCTTGCCCTCAACGGTCATGTCGAAGCCGCCGCCCCACGAGACGTGGAACTCGACCGAGTCCACGTCGTAGAGCTGATCGAAGATCGTCCCCGTGCCGGTGAGGTTGAGCTTCTGGCGCGGCGTCACCGTGAGGTCGCCGGGCGCCTCGACCGTGACGGAGCAATCGTGCCGGATCGCGTCCTTCAATCGGGAGGCCGCGAGTTTGTCGGCCTGAGCTTGGTTTCGGCCGTTGTGATGATGCTCGACCGCCACCGTGTCGGACCCGATGCCACCGCTTTGAGCCTGCCCGTCGTAGTGCTTCTTGTCGCGATGATGCCAGGACCGCACCGCGACCGTGTGGGGCTTCGCGGCCGTCATGTTGCGGCGGGTCTTCAGTCCGGTACACGTCGCCACGCCGACTTGTCCCTGCCCGTCCGGCGGAACCCACTGCACCGCGAAGGTGCCGCTGTCCGTACCCTTCGGCTCGAAGACGAGGTTCGACCCATCGACGTACCACCGGAAGCCTTCGCGTTCGGCCAGCCGGGACAGGATCTCGTGGTCGCTGAGGTTCAGGAGGTGGTGAACGAAGTCGACGTCGTAGAGCTTGCCGGCGAAATCCGAGCCCGCAGTCGCCTGCGGCGTCAGGCCGTGGTCGCCCGCGACCGTCGAGACGATGTCGCTCGACTTCTGGTTCTTGAACTGTTGAGAGCGGCGCTTCTCGGTGAGGGATCCCGACTTGTCG
>CAXSEO010000336.1:0-3979 GCA_964235525.1 uncultured Sphingomonas sp.
CGAGCTTGAGGGTCGAGATCAGCCCCTCGCGGTTGATCTGATACTCGGTGGTGCGCGCTGCCAGACCCGAGCCGCCGAAGATGCCCGACAGCCGCGCGAGGTTCGCGGGTGTGGTCGCCGCGCCGCCGTTGGGGGAAGGGTAGTAGAAGGAGAACAACAGCGGCAGCCCCGCCGCGGTGATCGGCCCGGCGACGACGCCGACGCCGTCGTCATGGTGGAAATAGGCCTGGTTCGACCAGACCGCATGGCGCGACACGTTCCAGTCGTACTTGGTATAGCCCAGATAATCGGTGCGCTGCGCGTCGCTGTAATAGTTTGAATAGTTCGACCCCGCCGCCGCATATGTCGCCGCGCCGTTATAGGCGAGCTGGTTGCCGTAATAGAGCAGCGCGTTGCTGAAGTTTGGGTACAGGAACGGACGGGTGTAGGGGCGATAGGTTTGCGTGGCCGAGACCACGGTCGCGTCCTCGTTGGGCTCGGTCTTGTCCGAATAGGCGAGATAGGCGGTCAGCTTCCCGGTCGCGTCCTCGTGGACCAACTTGCCGTTGGCCTGATAGCCGCCCTGATGCCCGGCGAAGTCCCACGCGCGCGCGTCTTGGCGCACGCCGGAGACGTAGAAGCGCGTGTTCTGGCCGATGTCGCCCGAGTCGAGGCGGACAAAGGTGCGAAGCGCGCCATAGCTGCCGACCACCTGCTCCACCGTGCCGCCGAGCGTCTGGTGCGGATCGCTGGAGAAGGTGTCGATCGTGCCGCCGAGATTGCTCGTCGACGGCGTGCCCAGATCGCCCGCGCCCGACGCGAGCCGGACGCTGCCGACATTCTCCGAGATGATCGCGCGCTGTGGCGAGAGGCCGTTATAGTTCCCGTACTGCTGGTCGCCGAGCGGCACGCCGTCGAGCGTGTAGCCGAGCTGTTGCTGGTTGAAGCCGTGGATGAACAGCGAGATGTTCTGCTCGTTGTTGCCCCACGGATCGGCGGTCAGATAGGTGACGCCGGGCAGCGTCTGCAGCGCCTTGAGCGGGCTGATGCCGGGCAGGATCTTCTGGATCTCCACGCCGCTGATCTGGGTGGTCGAGCGGGTGGTCTGGCCGGTGACGACGATGTCCGCCGTCGGGGCGGCATCGTCGGGCGCAGTGGTCCCCGGCGCCGGATCGGTCGCCGGCGCGAGCGTCGCCTGCTGGGCGGTCGCGGGTGCCGGTGCCAGCGTCGCCCAAGCCGCCCCGCACAGCAGGGCGATCACCACCTTCGTCATCTTGCTTACCCCCGAGTCGCGGCCCGATGTCCGAGCTCACCGTCGGCAGGCGGCTAGGCCGCGATTGCGACACTCGGGCTACGCGACGATGACGGTTCGGTGACCCGCGCTCAGTCCCCCGTCACCCGTGCGGGGCCGAGGTCACCCTGCCCCACCGTGCCGCTCGCCATGCTGAGCATCGCGTCGAGGCTCTTCTTGGCGCGCAGCCGCAAGCCTTCCTCGATCTCGACGCGCGGCTCCAGATCGCGCAACGCGACGTACAGCTTCTCCATCGTGTTGAGCGCCATGTACGGGCAGATGTTGCAATTGCAGTTCCCGTCCGCGCCCGGCGCGCCGATGAAGCGCTTGGTCGGCATCGCGCGCTCCATCTGGTGAATGATGTGCGGCTCGGTCGCAACGATCAGCGTGTCGCCGGGCATCGCGTTCGCGAACTCGAGGATGCCGCGGGTCGAGCCGACATAGTCGGCATGGTCGAGGATCACCGCCGGGCATTCGGGGTGCGCGGCGATCGGCGCGTCGGGATGGCGGGCGCGCAGCTTGAGCAGCTCGGTCTCGCTGAACGCCTCATGGACGATACACACGCCCGGCCACAACAGCATGTCGCGCCCGGTCTTCCGCGCGAGATAACCGCCCAGATTCTTGTCGGGACCGAAGATGATCTTCTGGTCGGCGGGCAGCTTGGCGAGGATCGTCTCGGCGGACGAGCTGGTGACGATGATGTCGCTCAGCCCTTTCACCTCGGCGGAGCAGTTGATGTAGGTCAGCGCGATATGGTCCGGGTGCGCGGCGCGGAACGCGGCAAACTGTTCGGGCGGGCAGCTATCCTCCAGGCTGCACCCGGCGTCCATGTCGGGCAGCACCACCGTCTTGTCCGGCGACAAAATCTTGGCGGTCTCGGCCATGAACCGCACACCGCAGAACGCGATCACGTCCGCGTCGGTCGCCTGCGCTTTCCGCGACAGGTCGAGGCTGTCGCCGACGAAGTCCGCCAGGTCCTGCAACTCGGGCTTCTGGTAGTAATGCGCGAGGATCACCGCATTGCGCTCGCGGCGGAGGCGGTCGATCTCGGCGCGCAGGTCGACGCCGGTGGGCGGGGGGAACAGGGCTGACATGCACGGGCATGTGGCGCGCCCGGGCGGGTCCCGCAATGACCCGCCGCCTCGCCGACGGAGGGCCTAGCGCGCCTTTGGTCCCCCGAACGGCAGCGGCGCGGCACGGCGGTCGCGACGCGGCAGCTGGGCTTGATACGCGTGCCCGCAATGCGCGACGCAATAGGGGAAGCCCGGGTTCACCTTGTCGCCGCAGAAATGGAAGTCGGGCTCGCCGGGGTGGCCGAGCGGCCATTTGCAGATCTTGTCGTTGAGATCGAGCAAGCCGGTCTTGCCCGCGATCTCGGCCGACGGCTTGGCGGGGACGAGCCGACGCGGGGGCGCGGGGGCGATCGGCGGCTGTTGCTCGCCGGGTGCCTGGCGCAGGAAGCCGCCGGGTCCGACCGAGCGCAACACCGGCTCGCGCGGCGGCATCGCCTGCGACGTCACCGGCGCGGGGGTGAGGTCGTCTTCGTCTTCGTCGACGTCGGCCGCGATCTCGGGCACGACCTCGGGTTCCGGCTCTAGCTCAACCTCAGGCTCGATCTCGGCGACTACCGGCTCGGGTTCCGGCGCGGGAGCGGGCGGCGGCGGCGCGGGCTCGTTGGGCCGCACCGGCGAGGGACGCGCCTGCAGCTCCAGCCGATGCGCCTTGCCGATCACCGCGTTGCGGCTGACGCCCCCTAATTCCTCGGCGATCTGGCTGGCGGTCTGGCCCGCTTCCCACATTCTCTTGAGCGTCTCGATCCGCTCGTCGGTCCACGTCATCATTTAGTTGGTCCCCATGTACCGAGCGTGTGCCGGGTTGCGGGCGGCGGCGGCGGCGGTTACGCGAATGCGCGATGAGCAGCCAGCCCCCCTTCGGCGAAATGGTATCGGCGATCAGGAACGCCCCGGGCGTGCCGGTGATACGGCAGGTGAATTGGGGCGGCCTCAAGACACTCTATGTCAAGGAAGTGCGTCGCTTTTTCAAGGTGCAGCTGCAGACGATCTGGGCACCCGCGATCACCACGCTGTTGTTCCTGATCATCTTCACGGTCGCGACCGGCGGTCGTCAGCCGGTGCAGGTCGGCGAGCATACCGTGCCGTTCGCGGACTTCATCGCCCCCGGGCTGATCGTGATGGGGATGCTCCAGAACGCGTTCGCCAATGCGAGTTTCGCGCTGCTGGTCGGCAAGATCCAGGGGACGATCGTCGACTATCTGATGCCGCCGCTGTCGAGCGCGGAGCTGCTGGTGGCGATGGTCGGCGGCGCGGTGACGCGGGCGGCATGCGTCGGCGCGGCGGTGTGGGTGGCGATGGCGCTGTGGCCGGGTGTGCATGTCACACCCGTGCGGCCGTTCGCGATCCTGTGGTTCGGTCTGTGGGGATCGGTGTTCCTGGCGCTAGTGGGCGTGCTGACCTCGATCTGGGCGGAGAAGTTCGACCACGCCGCCGCCGTGCAGAACTTTCTGATCGCGCCGCTGACGCTGTTGTCAGGCACCTTCTACTCGGTCACCCACCTCGCGCCCGCGTTCCGGGCGTTCAGCCATGTTAACCCGTTTTTCTACATCATCTCGGGATTTCGGTATGGCTTCCTCGGGGTGGCGGACTCGCCGGTGTTGCTGGGCGGCGCCGTGGTGCTGGCGCTCGACATCGC
>CAXSEO010000337.1:0-3977 GCA_964235525.1 uncultured Sphingomonas sp.
GCTCGGCGGTGCGGGAGCGCTGGCGCTGGTGAGCTTCGTCGCGATGCGGCGCGCCGAGCGATGACGCCCAAGAACCAGCGGCTCGCGCTGGCAGGGCTGGCGATGCTCGCGGTCGCGGGGTCGAGCGCGCTCGCGCTGTCGGGCTTGACGGACCAGGCGTCCTTCTTCTACGCGCCGTCGGACGTCGCCAGACAAGGTCTGCCGCTCGGCCGCGCGGTGCGGCTCGGGGGGATGGTGGCGGCGGGCTCGATCCGGCGCGCGATCGACGGCGTGTCGATCTGCTTCGTCGTGACCGATGGGCAGGCGACCACCCCGGTCAGCTTCACCGGCATCACCCCCGACCTGTTCCGCGAACGCTCGGGCGTCGTCGCCGAGGGCGAGTTCCGCCCCGACGGCAGCTTCGTCGCGACCAACCTGCTCGCCAAGCATGACGAGAAGTACATGCCGCCCCAGGTCGCGGGAGCGATGCACGAAACCAAGTCGCTGCGGCCATGATCGCCGAGGCCGGCTTGGCCGCGCTGTGGCTCGCCGCCGCGCTGGCGGCGTTGCAGCTGTTGCTGTCGGTGATGGGCGTGCGCGCGGCGGCGAGCGGCGGCGCGATCGCGGACGAGCTTGGCACCTCCGTACGCCCGGTCGCGATCGTACAGGGGCTGCTCGCCGCGGGCGCGATGCTGGCGCTGATTGCGGTGTTCGCACGCTCTGACATGTCGGTCGCCTTGGTGGCGGAGAGCAGCCATTCCGCGATCCCGCTGCTCTACAAGGTCGCAGGGGCATGGGGGAACCACGAAGGCTCGATGTTGCTCTGGGTGACGATTCTCGGGCTGGCGGGCGCTGCGGTGGCGATGCTGGAGCATCGGCTGCCCCAGCCGACGTTGATCGCGACGCTCGGCGCGCAGGCGGCGATCGCGCTCGGGTTCTACGCGTTCCTGCTGTTCGCCTCCAACCCGTTCGCGCGAGCGGACCCCGCGCCGGCGGATGGGCAGGGCCTCAACCCGTTGTTGCAGGACCCGGGTCTCGCTTTCCATCCACCGACGCTCTACGCGGGCTATGTCGGGCTGTCGGTCGCGTTCTCGTTCGCGGTCGGGGCGCTGGTGACCCGCGATGTCGGCCCGGCGTTCGCGCGCGCGATGCGGCCGTGGGTGCTCGGCGCGTGGGTGTTCCTGACGCTGGGGATCACCGCCGGGAGCTATTGGGCCTATTACGACCTCGGCTGGGGCGGCTGGTGGTTCTGGGACCCGGTCGAGAACGCATCGCTGATGCCGTGGCTGGCCGCGACCGCGTTGCTCCATTCGGTAACGGTGCTGGCGACGCGGGACGGCTTGCGCGCGTGGACGGTGATGCTGGCCGTCGTCGCGTTCTCAATGAGCATGGTCGGCACGTTCCTGGTCCGATCGGGCATCCTGACCAGCGTCCACGCCTTCGCGATCGACCCCCGGCGCGGCGAGTTCATCCTCGCCTTGCTCGCGCTGTATATCGGCGGCGCGCTGGCGCTATTCGCGGCGCGGGTCGGGACGGTGCGCGAGGGCGCGACGTTCGAGCTGGTCAGCCGCGAAGGCGCGCTGGTGCTCAACAACTTGCTGCTGAGCGTGATCCTCGGCATCGTGCTGATCGGCACGCTGTACCCGCTCGTCGCGGCTTCATGGGGCGCGCAGATCTCGGTCGGGCCACCGTTCTTCAACAAGACGGCGGGCCCGATCGCGCTGGCGCTGGGCGCGGCGATGGCGGCGGGGCCGCTGGTGCGCTGGCGGCGCGATGAGGCGGGCGCGGTGCTCGGACGACTGGCGCTGCCGTTGCCGGTGAGCGTGTTCGTCGCGCTGGCGGCGTTGCTCGCAGGTGTCGCGCTGCTGCCCGCGCTGGGGCTGGCGGTGGCGGCGGGGCTGACGATTGCCAGCGTCGCCCCGCTGTGGAAGCGCGACCTGCGCCGCACGCCCTTGTTCACCTGGGGGATGGTGGTCGCGCATCTCGGCATCGCGGTCAGCCTTGCGGGGATGGCGTGCGACAGCGCCTTCACGCGCGAGACGCTGGTCGCGGCGCGGGTCGGCGAGGTGCACCGGGTCGGGCCATGGTCGGTGACGCTCGACGGCATTGCGCCGCGCATGGACGACGGCTGGTCGGCGCTGGAGGCGCGGCTGACCGCGACGCGCGATGGTGAGACAATCGAGCTCCACCCGCAATCACGCTTCTTCTCCGCACCGCCCACGACGACCGCCGAGACTGCGATCGCGACGCTGTGGGACGGGCAGCTTTATACCGTGCTGGGCCAGCCGGACGGCACAGGGCGGTGGCAGCTAAGGCTGTGGTGGAAGCCGTTCGTGACGTTGATCTGGGCGGGCGGCGCGCTGGTCGCGATCGGAGGCGCGCTGTCGCTGGTCGGGCGGGTGCGGCGCGAGCGGCGGGCGGCATGGCGCGAGGCATGGGCGTGAGGCGGCGGCTTAGCTGGCTGCCGCTGGCGCTGTTCTCGGGCGTGTTGGCGGTCGCGCTGCTCAACCTGAGCCGCCCGGCCGACCGCACCGTCCGGTCGCGCCTGATCGGGCAGAAGCTGCCCGCGCTGACGCTGCCGGCGCTGGTGCCCGGCAAGCCCGGGCTGGCGCTTGCGGGTGCGCGAGGGAGCGCGCGCCTCGTCAACGTGTTCGCAAGCTGGTGCATTCCTTGCGCCGCCGAAGCGCCGCAGCTGCTCGCGCTCCGGCAACAGGGCGTGGAGGTCGAGGGGGTCGCCGTGCGCGACACCCCGCAGGCGGTCGCTGAGTTCCTGGCCCGCTATGGCGACCCCTACGCCGCGATCGGCGACGACCGCGAAGCACGCGCGCAGCTGGCGCTAGGTTCATCGGGGGTGCCGGAGAGCTTCGTGGTCGGCACGGACGGGCGCATCATGCTCCAGCATGTCGGCGACATCCGCGCGGACGATGTCGCCGACATCGCGGCGGCGGTGAAGCGGGCGCGGTGAGGCGGGTCGCGCCCTTGCTGCTGATGCTGAGTACGCCCGCGCTCGCCGACACGCCGCTGCCGCCCGCACGGTTCGCCGATACGGCGTTGCCCGACCCGGCGCGCGAGGCGGAAGCTAGGGCGCTGATGAATGAGCTTCGCTGCCTCGTCTGTCAGGGTCAGTCGATCGCGGATAGCGATGCGGACCTCGCGGGCGATATGCGCGCGCTGGTGCGCGAGCGCGTGCAGGCGGGCGACCGGCCCGACGCGATCCGCCGCTGGCTGGTCGCGCGCTATGGCGATTATGTCAGCTACGACCCGCCATGGAGCTGGACCACCGCGCCGCTGTGGCTCGCGCCGCTGCTGCTGCTCGGGCTGGGGGCGAGCATCGCGCGCGCGAGTTTCCGGCGACGGCGCTGATGGGGTTCGCGTGGCTGTTCCTGATCGGCGGGGCGGTGGGGGCGCTGTTGTGGCGGCTCGGCCTGCCGCGCGCGGTATGGACAATGGCGGGCGCGGCGGCGATGCTCGGCGCGACCGGCTATGCGCTGCAGGGCCGTCCGCTGCTCGGCGGCGCGCCGCGCGAGGCGGGCGAGACGCCGATCGCGATCGACCAGGGGCTGATCGAACTGCGCGGCGACATGTTCGGCCGCTACACCGCTGATGGTGAATACCTGATCGCCGCCGATGCGCTGACCCGCGCGGGCGACACCGACGCCGCGGCGGACGTCGTGCTTGGCGGCATACGCGCAATCCCGGGCAGCGCGTTGCTGTGGACAGGGCTGGGCGACACGCTCGCGCGCCACGACGGCGACCAGGTCTCGCCGCCCGCACTGTTCGCGTTTCAGCAGGCTATGCGGCTCGCGCCGCCGCATCCGGGGCCGCCGTTCTTCCTCGGGCTCGCCTATGTCCGCGCAGGGCGGCTGGCTGAGGCGGCACCGTATTGGCGGCGCTCGCTGGCACTTTCGCCGCCGCAAGCACCCTATAGGGCGCTGATCGCGCAACGGTTAGCGCTGCTGAACTTATACCTAAAGAAGATTGGGGGCGTGGGCGGCCAA
>CAXSEO010000338.1:0-3976 GCA_964235525.1 uncultured Sphingomonas sp.
GTTGAGGAGCGCGCCATCGGCGTCGCGGGTAGCGCGCAGCACCGGGTGGATAATGCGATCGATCGCGATGTCGCGCGCGCCGATGGTCGCGGCGATCGAGTCGACCAGGAACGGCATGTCGTCGTTGACGATCGCCAGCCGCATCCGTCGTCGCGTCGAGTCGGTCGCGAGCGGCTCGAGCGTGATCGCGGGTTCCGCGCCGTTGCGACGCTCGGCCGCCCGGGCGACGAAGGCCGCCGCTTCGCGCTGTTCGGCCTCGCCGAACCCTTCGAGCTCGCCGGGCAAAGCGCCTTGGATGAGATGGCGCGCGAGCGCGTCGGCGAGGGTGGGTTCGGTGTCGGCCATCGCGCGCGGGCCTACGCCCGCGCCCGCGTCACCTCAACCCTTGCCGCGGGCGCCTCAGCCAAGCGCCGCGAGCGCGCGACGGAGCAGAGCCGGGTCGGCCAGCGCTCCCACGATGTCGAACGCTCCTGCCTCCCCGGCACGCGCCACCAGCAGCACCGGAGCGCCCGGCTGCGCCACGTGGTCGAGCGCCACCCGCGCGATCGCGGGTCGATCCGCCAGCGACAGCTCGGCTACGCGCGCGGGTCGACGTTCGGCCCGGGCGGTGGCGACCACGCCCTTGATGCCGCCCGCATGGTTCTCGACAAACGCGACCAGCCCGCCATCGGCCACTCCCGCCGCGCGCGCGGCGGTGAGCACGGCGGCGAACTCGGTCAGCCGGGTCTTGTCGTAATCCGCGCCGAACACGAGCTTGGCGACCGGCGTCAGCGGCGCGCGCGCCTGCGGCTTCAGCCCCGCTTCGGCGAGCAGCCGCGCATAGCCCTCCGCGTCCCGCTCGGCGGCTAACGCGAAGTCATGCGCGCGGCCGAGCGCGCGATACAGCGCGGCGCGGGTGCGCGTATCGGCGGCGCGCGCGGCGGCGGCGCTCTCGCGTGCCATCAGCAGCTGGTCGCCGAGCGGCGCAGGTGGCGCGATCTCCACATCCCCGCCGCTCGGCCCGTCCGCCCAAACCGGCGGCGGCACGGCGGCATCCGCGCGCGCCGACGCTTCGAGCTCGGCGGCGATCGCGGCCTGGAGCGACGCGGCCGCGATCTCCTTCCAGTTGATCACGCCATAGATGAAGTCGATCGTGTCCTCGTCGGACGAGAACGGCATCAGGATGCCGCGGTACAGTGTCGTGTGCCCGCGCGTCGACACGAACTCCGCCTCGAAGCCGATCGGCGCGCGATTGGCGATGATCTGGAGATAGTGGTCGGTCAGTCGCGACAGCAACGACCGGCTCGGCACCTCAGCGATCCGCGCCACCGCTGCGTCGAGCCCGCACTCCTCGCGCAGCGCGCGGCCGAGGTACGGGATCGCCGGGTCCTCGATCCCGCCCGAAAAGTCGAGCAACACGCTGTGCGGGCCGAAATCGGCGATGTTGCCCGGGTCGAGGTCCTCGATCGACGGGTAGGCCCGCCCGCGCAGCAGCGACACCCAGTGATTGTACGCCCGCACGTGCATGCGCCGTTCGTCGGTGCCGATGCCCGGCGCTGCGTCGCCCACGCCGGCGTCGGTTGCGTCGATCAGCTCGTCACCGAACCCGGTCCTGTCCATGCGTGTCCCGTCCCGCTTCGCACCCGGGGCTCGCTGTGCGCGCGCGTCGGTAAACAGCGGGTTACGGGGAAGCGGCGCTCGGCTTGTCACCCACGGGCGGCTCTGCTAGCGCGCCGGTCCTGCAACGGCGTCCGCGCCCGCGCCGCCTTAGCTCAGCTGGTAGAGCATCGCATTCGTAATGCGGGGGTCGCAGGTTCGAGTCCTGCAGGCGGCACCACCACCTCAAAGGCGTTCTCAGCAGGTTAGCGCGGCAACCGACGAGGAGGCGCGTTCGCGTGGGTGGTCTAGGTGGGTCCTGTGTGGGGTGCTTTCCGAGGGATGATACTATATCCTAGGTGGATGTTCTGGGGCAGCGGCTGAGGTGTCGAACGGCCCGTCAACAAGCTAACCATCTCCGCAGGTAACCAGCTTTGGCGACAAGCGTTGTTGCCCATTCGTTCTGCATACGCCACCGTGGCTCGTCAGTGAGGAAACGAATGGTTCAGACTCTGGAAGTGCCGCGCTTTACCAAACGGTACGGGAAGGTATCGGACAGCAAAGCAGGCGGCGCGACGTACACGCCCCGGGAGCTTGCCGACTTTGTTGTCGAACAGCTTATAAGTGTGTCCGAACTTGCGACACGGGGAACGATACGTGTTCTCGACCCTGCTGTCGGCGATGGGGAGTTGCTGCATAGCCTGCTTGCCCGACTTCCAGAGAAAGTGGAAGTTGTCGGGTTTGAGACGGACGGCGCTGCCCTTGCGTTGGCTGTCGCACGGCTCACACGTGAATTCCCCAACGCCCGTTTCAATCTAGTTGAGGGCAGCTTTCTGGACCACGTCCTAGATGGTTTCTCGGAGGGCCTGTTCGCGCGCGGCGAGCCGTACGACCTGATAATCGCCAACCCACCCTACGTTCGCACGCAAATAATTGGGGCGGATCGGGCGCGGGCGCTTGCGTCGCAGTTCGGATTGGCAGGGCGGGTGGACCTTTACTTTGCTTTTCTCCTCGGCATCACGCGCGTGCTCGCTCCATTGGGCAGCGCGGGAATCATCGTGTCCAACCGCTTCATGACGACGCGCGCGGGGGGCACCATTCGAGAAGCACTGTCGCGGAGCCTTCGCCTTCGCAGCATCGTCGACTTAGGCGATACCAAGCTATTTGATGCGGCGGTGCTGCCTGCCGTGATCATTGCGAATGGTCGAGGGAAGGCGGAGGCCGTGTCGCCCGCGCGGTTCACCTCGATTTACGAGGCGAAGACCAAAACCGCCTCGCATCAAACGGCTAACGCGATAACGGCGCTGGAGCACTCGGGCGTAATTGAGCTGCCTGATGGGCGGAGCTTTGAGGTGCAGCACGGTACGCTGCACAATGACACTGACCCTTCCGGCGTTTGGCGTCTCGGTTCTGACGACGTGAGCGCGTGGCTAGACACAGTCGATACCAACACATGGGCGCGGTTTCGTGACATTGGAAAGGTCCGCGTCGGTGTGAAGACTTGTGCCGATAGGGTCTTCATTCAGCGACATTGGCCGGAGCCGCTAGAGCTGCTGAGGCCGCTCACCACACACAAGATTGCCCGCAGGTTCCGCGCTGACCCCGCCGCGTTTCCGATGCAAATCCTATACCCGCATGAGGTGGTTGACGGCCGTCGCATCGCATCCGACTTGAGGCGGCATCCTGCCAGCCGGGCCTACCTTGAGTTGCATAGGGCGACGTTGGAGAGGCGGAGTTATGTGATCGACGCGGGCCGCGATTGGTACGAGATATGGGTGCCGCAGAATCCTGAGGACTGGCGCGGCCCCAAGTTGGTATTCCGCGACATCTGCGAGCAGCCGACGTTCTGGATCGACCAAGACGATACAATTGTAAATGGTGACTGCTACTGGCTCAAACCCAAATCAGGGATGGCCGACGCACTATGGCTTGCTCTAGCAGTCGCTAACTCAACATTCATCGAACGGTTTTACGACTGCCGCTTCAACAACAAGCTCTACGCAGGGCGGCGGCGCTTCATCACTCAATACGTTGAACAATTTCCCCTCCCAGACCCTGCCAGTGACATTGGGAGGGCGATCATCGCGAAGGCAAAGCTGATCTATGAGATTACACCTTCGGAGAACGGCAAGGCGCTAGAAAAAGCGCTAGACAAGATGATCTGGACTGCACTCACCGGCGGGGGTCGCCCCGCCTAGACAAACTATTCCTCAAAGAAGTTTAAAGGCAACGGTATTTGTAGCTTTTTGTTGAGAACCTTACCCTGGAATTGTGGAAAACGGCTGAAGAACCGCTGACCGGTTGTCAAGTAAAAGCGCGTAATCGTGACGGTTGCGCCGTCAGTTGCGGCGTAGAAGATTGCATAGCGAACATCGCAGTGCCGGATTTGTTGTCCCGCAAT
>CAXSEO010000339.1:0-3971 GCA_964235525.1 uncultured Sphingomonas sp.
CCAAGCCACGCAGCTTGTCCGCGCTCATCAGCTTGCGCGGGGTGCCGTCGGGCTTGGACGTGTCGCGGGTGATCTCGCCCTCGAACCCCACCGCGCGGCAGACCATCTGCGTCAGCTCCATGATCGTCACGTCGGTGCCCGACCCGACATTGACGTGCTCGTACCCCGAATAGTCCTTCATCAGGAACACGCAGGCGTCGGCGAGATCGTCGGCATGCAGGAACTCGCGCCTGGGCGTGCCCGTGCCCCAGATCTCGATCGACCCCGCGCCGCTCCGCTTCGCCTCGTGCGCCTTGCGGATCAGCGCGGGGAGGACATGGCTGGAGTTGAGGTCGAAATTGTCGCCGGGGCCGTACAGATTGGTCGGCATCGCCGAGATGTAATCGCGGCCATGCTGGCGGCGATACGCCTGCGCGAGCTTGATCCCGGCGATCTTGGCGATCGCATACCACTCGTTGGTCGGCTCGAGCGAGCCGGTGAGGAGCGAGTCTTCGGTGATCGGCTGGGCAGCGAATTTGGGATAGATGCACGACGAGCCGAGAAACATCATCCGGTTGACGTCTGCGCGATGCGCCGCCTCGGTCACGTTGGTGGCGATGATCAGGTTGTCGTACAGGAAGTCGGCCGGGAAGCGGTCGTTGGCGAGGATGCCGCCGACCTTGGCCGCGGCCATGAACACCGCGTCGGGCCGCTCGCGCGCGAACCAGGCGCGGGTTGCCGCCTGGTCCATCAGGTCGAGCTCGGCGCGGGTGGCGGTCAGCACCTCGCAATCCTCGCTCGCCAGCCGCCGGACCAGCGCAGAGCCGACCATCCCGCGATGGCCGGCGACGAACACGCGCTTGCCCGCCAGCGCGTACATCAGACGCCTTTCGCGATCTGCGCGTCGCGCATCACCTCGAGGTCGGCCTGCACCATCTCGCGCGCGAGGTCGCGCGGCGAGGTCTCGTGCGTCCAGCCGAGCTTGCGCTTCGCCTTGGCGGGGTCGCCGATCAGCAGGTCGACCTCGGTCGGGCGGAAGTAGCGCGGGTCGACCTCGATCAGGCAGCGTCCGGTGTCGGCGCAATAGCCCTTCTCCTCGACGCCCTCGCCCTCCCAGCGGACCGTGATGCCGACATCCTCGAACGCCCATTGCACAAAGGTGCGGACCGGCGTCGTCACGCCGGTGGCAAGGACGTAATCATCAGGCTCGTCCTGCTGCATCATCAGCCACATGCCGCGGACATATTCGCGCGCATGGCCCCAGTCGCGCTTGGCGTCGAGATTGCCGAGCCACAGCTTCTCCTGCCGCCCTAGCTTGATCGCCGCCGCGCCGCGGGTGATCTTGCGGGTGACGAACGTCTCGCCCCTGAGCGGGCTCTCATGGTTGAACAGGATACCGTTCGACGCGTGCATCCCGTACGCCTCCCGATAGTTCACGACGATCCAGTAGCCATAGAGCTTGGCGACGCCATAGGGTGAGCGCGGGTAGAACGGCGTGGTCTCGCTCTGCGGCACCTCCTGGACCAGCCCGTACAGTTCGGAGGTCGACGCCTGATAGAAGCGCGTCGTCTTCTCCATACCCAGGATGCGGATCGCCTCGAGGATGCGCAGCGTGCCGATCGCGTCGGCGTTGGCGGTGTATTCGGGAGTCTCGAAGCTGACCGCGACATGGCTTTGCGCGGCGAGGTTGTAGATCTCGGTCGGCCGGGTCTGCTGGACCAGCCGGATCAGGTTGGTGGAGTCGGTCAGGTCGCCGAAATGGAGGTGGAAGCGCGCGTTCTCGCTGTGCGGGTCCTGATAGATGTTCTCGATCCGCCCGGTGTTGAACGAGGAGGAGCGCCGCTTGACACCGTGGACGTCATAACCCTTCGACAGCAGCAGCTCGGCGAGGTACGCGCCGTCCTGCCCGGTGATGCCGGTGATGAGCGCCACCTTGCGGTCGGTCGCTGGTGCAGTCGTCGCCATGTTTCCCCCAGATCGACGTCGCCGAGCGTCGGTCGACAATCGTGTGTGCAATGCAACAATAATCAACCGCCCGCAATCGCGGCCGGGCGATCAGTCGATGGCGAGCTGTCCTATCCAGGCACTTGTGTTGCCGGCGGACGGCGTCACGACGCTAAGCCATTGGAAAGTGCAGCCTGCGGGCACGTCGAACTGGCCGACGACGCGATTGGCCGAGCGCGACTGAGTGATGAGGGGCAGTGTCGTCAGTTGTGCCCGCGTCCGCGCGCAGCTGACCTCCAGCCGTGGCGCGGCGACGGCGGCGGCCGCGCTGTCGCCAACCACGCCCGTAATCCGGTGCGCGCCCGGCGACAGCGCGAGCAGCTGGTGCGCGACCTCGCCGCCGCGCTCCTGATCGGCATTGAGCCGCAGCACGAAGCCGGTACGGCCCGCTGGCGCGGGTTCGCGCACGGCGGACAGATGCGCGTCCTCGCTCAGCCACCAGTCAAACGGCGGATAGAGGCTGGCGTGCTCGAACCCGCCGTCGCGCAGGCCGCCCTGTCGTGCCGACGCAGGCACGAGCGTTGCTGCCTCGTCAAACGCACCAGCGCTGGTCAGCTTGCCCAATACCTGTTGCAGCAATGCGAGCTCGACGGGGTCATTCGGCGACAGCCGTAGCGCACGGACCTGATCGGCCAGCACACCGGGCGCGGGGTCAGCGGTGATCAGCCTGGTCAGGTAAGCGGGCCACCAGACCGGACGCGCGGCGAGCAGCGGCAGCAAGCCTTGGCGGATCGCGGACTCGGCGGAGGAACGCGCGAGCGTCGGCAGCAGCGTGTCGTAGGACTCGCGCGCGGTCCGCAGCGCTACGTCATAATGGCGAAGCGCGCCCGCGACGTCGCCGCGCTCGACCCGCTGCTGGATAAGGTAATACTCGGTCGGCAGATCGCGCCGCGACAGCCCCTCGGCGACCGCTATGCTCCGGTCGGCGGCGGCCCGGTTCCCCGAGGCGGCTTGCGCGAGCCCGAGCGTCCGCGCCGCCGCCGCCGATACCGGTTCGCGCAGCAGCGCGGCGGACGCGAGCTGGCGCGCTTGCGATGCCGCGAGCCGGTCGCCGGTCTGCAGCTGTTGCAGCGCGAGCGCGACCTTGGGGCCTGATCCCGCAGGCCACAATCGGAGCGCGAACTCGGGCCCGATGTTGGTCCCGGCGACATCGAGCGTGACGGCCAGCACCAGCCAGAACAGGACCAACGCTCCCGCTCCCGTCGCCACCAGACGCAGCGCGAACGAGGGAGTCGAGGTCACCGCGCCGGACCTGACGGCGTCATCGCCGCTTCGCGGTGCCCTTGGCGTCGTGCTCCTCGCCATAGCTATACCCATAGGCATAGTCATAGTCGTAGCCGTAGCCGTAGCGCGCGTGCGTGGCGTCGAACTTGGTCAGCACTGCGCCGAGGATGTTGACTTGCGCCGCGCGGAGCCGAGCTACCGCGACCCGGGCCGCGCCCTTGTTGGTGCCGTGCGCCTCGATCACGAACAGCACGTTGTCGACGCTGTGCCCGAGCAACAGCGCATCGGCGAGCCCCATCACCGGCGGCGAGTCGATCAGCACATGGTCGTAATTCTCGCGGCAGGCGGCGATGAACTCGGCCAGCCGGTCGCTCGACAACAGCCCGGTCGGGTTCGGCGGCCGCAGCCCCGCGCTCATCACCGACAGGTTGGGAAGGTGCGAGGTCTGCACCATCGAGGCGAGGTAATCGTCCCCGGACAGGTAATTGCTGAGCCCCGGTGTCGGCGCGACATCGAGGATATGGTGGATCGACGGCGAGCGCATGTCGCCATCGACCAGCAACACCCGCCGCCCGAGCGCGGCGAGGTTGCGCGCGAGCGCGTAGGTGGTCGTCGACTTGCCCTCGGCGGCGCGCGAGCTCGTCACCGCGAGCGTACGCGGGAACCCTCGCGCGGTGGACAGGTCGAGCACCGTCTGCAGCGACACATAGGCCTCGCTGACCGCGGTCTTGGGGTCCTCCAGGCTCTCGCGCGGCTTGTCGTCG
>CAXSEO010000340.1:0-3969 GCA_964235525.1 uncultured Sphingomonas sp.
CGGGCCGCTGCGTTAACAAAGCGCAAACCGACCCCGGGAGACTCTCATGGCCTTCGACCTGCCGCCGCTACCCTATGCGTATGACGCGCTCGAACCGACGATCAGCGCCGAGACGATGACCTTTCATCACGACAAGCACCACAAGGCCTATACCGACAAGCTGAACGAAGGCGTCGACAAGGACCCGGCGCTGGCGGGCAAGTCGATCGAGGCCATTCTCGGCATGATCTCCACCCAGCCGCCGCTGGTCCGCAACAATGGCGGGGGGTATTGGAACCATGATTTCTTCTGGAAGATCATGGCCCCCGGTGGCGGCCAGCCGTCGGGCAAGCTGGCGCAGGCGATCGACGCGTTCGGCGGGCTCGACAAGCTCAAGGAAGAGTTCAACACGAAAGGCGCGGGGCAGTTTGGCTCGGGCTGGGCGTGGGTGATCGCGGACACGTCCGGCGCGCTCAAGGTGACGAGCACGCCGAACCAGGACAACCCGCTGATGGACGCGGTCGCGGAGCGGGGCACGCCGATCCTCGGCAACGACGTGTGGGAGCACGCCTATTACCTCACCTACCGAAACGACCGCGCGGCGTATCTCAAGGCGTGGTGGGACGTGGTGAACTGGAACGAGGCGGGGAGAAGGTACGACGCGGCGGTGGGGTGAGAGGCCCCAAGTTCCTCCCCCGCCAGGGGGAGGTAGCGCGTATAGCGCGACGGAGGGGGAGGACTTCCAGACGTTTGGGAGTCCTCCCCCTCCACCACGCCGCTCCGCGACGCGGTTCCCCTCCCTCTGGCGGGGGAGGAGCTACGGGATCAGCCGGACTATCAATTACGCTTCCGGCCCGACCTGCTCGGTCGCATCACCCGCTGTCAGCCCATGCTTCAGCAACATTGGCACGTTCGCCAGCGCAAAGACCAAGGTCAGCGGCACCGCGCCCCACAGCTTGTACGCGACCCAGAAATCGAGCGAGAAGTGGCGACGCACCACCTCGTTCAGCACCGCCTGCACCACGAAAAAGGCGGCCCAGTTACGCGTCAGCTTGCGCCAGCCAAGGTCGGTGAGGCCCGGATAGGCTGTACCCAACAGCTGCTGCAACAACGGCCGGTCGGTCGCGAGGCCGAACCCGAGCGTCCCCGCCAGGATCAGATACACGATCGTCGGCTTGATCTGAATGAACCGCTGGTCGTGAAAATACAGCGTCAGCCCGCCGAACACGACGACCAGCACGCCCGACAGCCACAGCATCGGCGATATCCGGCCGAGCCTCAGCCGCGACACGATCATCGCCGCAATCGTGGCGACCATGAACGCCACCGTGGCCGCGAGCACGCGTACCAGCGACGGCACCGGCGCGAGAAAGTTGACGAGGAAGAACACGATCAGCGGGCCGTAATCGATGCCGAGCCGCAGCGCGGGCGAGGCGGGCGCGCGCGTCACCGCCGCGCGCCTGCGTCGACGCCCGCGATGATGCGCGCGACCTCGTTGGCATCAAACGGGCGCAGGTCGCCGAGCTGCTCGCCGACCCCGATCGCATGGATCGGCAGGCCGAACCGCTCGGCGGCGGCGACCAGCACGCCGCCGCGCGCGGTCCCGTCGAGCTTGGTCATCACCAGCCCGGTTACGCCCGCCACGTCGCGGAATACCTCGATCTGGTTGAGCGCGTTCTGCCCGGTGGTGGCGTCGAGCACCAGCACAACGTCATGCGGGCTGGCGGGATTGATCCGCCCCAGCACCCGCCGGATCTTGGCGAGTTCGTCCATCAGCTCGCGCTTGTTCTGCAACCGCCCGGCCGTGTCGACGATCAGCACGTCGATGCCGGTCTCGGTCGCCTGCTTGACCGCGTCCCACACCACGCCCGCCGCGTCGCCGCCCTCCGGCCCGCGTACGATCGGCACGCCGACCCGCTCCGCCCAGGTCGCGAGCTGGCCGATCGCGGCGGCGCGGAACGTGTCGCCCGCCGCCAGCATGACGCCGTAATCCTGCTCGAGGAACAGGTGGGCGAGCTTGGCGATGGTGGTGGTCTTGCCCGAGCCATTGACGCCGATGACAAGGATCACCTGCGGGCGCGGGAAGGCGTCGATCTCTATCGGCCGCGCGACCTTGGCGAGCGTCTTCTCGACTTCCTCCGCGACGACGAGGCGAACGCCGAGCTCTTCCATGTTGCGCTCGACGCCTACCTCGGCGAGCCGCTCGCGAACGTGGCGCGCGGTCTCGGGGCCGAGGTCGGAGGCGATCAGCGCTTCCTCGACCTCGTCGAGCTGCGCTTCGTCGAGCCGCCCGGTGCTCAGCCCCGCGAGGTTGCCGAGCAGCCGGTCGGACGTGCGGCGAAAACCGCCGAGCAGCTTGTCGTGCCAGGAAGGGGAGGTGGCCATGCTTAGCTCCTGCCACGTCCTTGGAACAGCGGGATGTCCGTCACCCCGGCCCCGTGCCGGGGTCCAACGTTGCGCGTACGTCGCGCTCGGCAAGCACGCGCAGACGGTTGGACCCCGGCACGAGGCCGGAGTGACGGGAGTAACGGAAGCGAAGCAGCAGCGGACATCGCCGCGCATTTAGGGGCAGGGCGGGGCCAAGTCACCCCGCTTGCCGGGCCGTAGCCAATCGGCTAAACGCAGCCCGGAGTTTCAGCCATCCACCGCGATGGCGCACGCTGGCCGGCGAGGTTTCGCCCGCCGGCGCTTTTCGCGTTGAGCATGGGAGTGACCTTATGTTCGAGTCCCTGAGCGACCGGCTGGGTGGCGTGTTCGAGCGGCTGCGCGGGCGCGGCGCGCTGACGGAGGCGGACGTGCGCGCGGCGATGCGCGAGGTGCGGGTCGCGCTGCTGGAGGCGGACGTGGCGTTGCCGGTCGCGCGCGAGTTCGTCGACCGCGCCACCGAACAGGCGATCGGTCAGAACGTGCTGCGCTCGGTCACGCCGGGGCAGCAGGTCGTCAAGATCGTCCATGACGCGCTGATTGCGATGCTGGGCGCGGACGAGAGCGAGCTGATGCTCGACGTCACCCCGCCCGCGATCGTGATGATGGTCGGGCTCCAGGGTTCGGGCAAGACGACCACCACCGCCAAGATCGCCAAGCGCCTCAAGGAGCGCGGCGCGAAGCGGGTGATGATGGCCTCGCTCGACGTCAACCGCCCTGCGGCGCAGGAGCAGCTGGCGACGCTCGGCACCCAAGTCGAAGTCGCGACGCTGCCGATCGTGCAGGGTCAGCAGCCGGTCGACATCGCGCGCCGCGCGGTCCAGGCGGCGAAGCTGCAGGGGTTCGCCGTGCTGATGCTCGACACTGCAGGGCGGACCAGCATCGACCAGGCGTTGATGGACGAGATGCGTAGCGTCGCGGACGTGGCGCGGCCGCAGGAGATCCTGCTCGTCGTCGATGCGCTGACCGGGCAGGACGCGGTCAACGTCGCGCGCAACTTCTCCGATCAAGTACCGCTGACCGGCGTGGTGCTGACGCGGATGGACGGCGACGCGCGCGGCGGCGCGGCGCTGTCGATGCGCGCGGTGACGGGCAAGCCGATCAAGTTCTCAGGGGTAGGCGAGAAGCTCGACGCGCTGGAGGCGTTCCACCCCGAGCGGGTCGCGGGGCGCATCCTCGGCATGGGCGACGTGGTCAGCCTGGTCGAGCGCGCCGCCGAGACGATCCAGCAGGAAGACGCCGAGCGGATGGCCGCGCGGATGGAGAAGGGGAAGTTCGACATGAACGACCTTCGCGCGCAGCTGGGGCAGATGAGCCGGATGGGCGGGATCGGCGCGCTGGCAGGCATGATGCCGGGAATGAAGAAGGCGCAGGCGGCGATGAACGCGGTGCCGGGCAGCGACAAGATCCTCGTCCACATGGACGCGATGATCGGTTCGATGACGCTGAAGGAGCGAACCAGGCCCGAGCTGATCAACGCCAAGCGCAAGATCAGGATCGCCAAGGGCTCGGGCACCAGCGTCCCCGAGGTCAATAAGCTGCTCAAGATGCACCAGGAGATGGCGT
>CAXSEO010000341.1:0-3963 GCA_964235525.1 uncultured Sphingomonas sp.
TGTCCCTGAATCGATGGCGTATCTGGAGCTGGAGCGCGCCGACGCGCGGGACCGGCGCGAACTGGTCGAGGAACTGCACCACAACCTCGCCGACGTGCGCGCGGCGGTCGCGGACTGGCCCGCGCTGCAGGCCGCGATGGCGCGCGACGCGGACGCGCTGGCGGGCGAGGGCGCGGCGTTGCTGCGCTGGTTCCTCGACGGGCATCTAACCCTGCTCGGGCATCAGGACTGGCGGGTCGAGGGCGGTGTCACCGCCGCGCTGGGGCTGGCGCGGCACGACCAGGCGGTGCCGCTCCTCGCCGATCGCTCGCGCGCGCTGGCGGTGCAGTGGTTCGAGGCGGGCGGCGAGGCACCGCTGCTGCTGAAGTCGAGCCTGTTGTCGACGGTCCACCGGCATGTGCCGCTCGACCTCGTGCTCGTGCCCCGGCGCGAGGGCGGCAAGGTCAGCGGGTTGTCGATCCATGCCGGGCTATGGACCAACGCCGCGCTGACCGCTCCGCCGGCCGAGGTGCCTGTGCTTCGCGAGCGGCTCGCGCGGCTGGAGGCGAAGTTCGGCTTCGATCCGCGCGGCCATGCGGGCAAGGCGCTGACGCATGTGCTCGCCGCGTTGCCGCATGACCTAACCGTCGCGTTCGACGAAGCGTCGCTGGAGCAGCTCGCGCTTACCGCGATGTCGCTCGCGGACCGGCCACGGCCGAAGCTGGTATTGGTGCGCTCGACGCTGGGACGGCATCTGTTCGGGTTCGTGTGGCTGCCGCGCGACGACCTCACCACCCAGCGGCGGGTGGCGATCGGGCGAATGCTCGCCGAAGCGGCGGGCGGGCCGGTGATCAACTGGTCCATCGCGCTGGAGGACGGCGTCACCGCGCTGATCCGCTACACGATCGACGTTCGCGAGGGCGGACCGATGCCCGACGCGGACGCGCTGGATCACGAGCTCAAGCGGATGGTGCGCGGCTGGGGGCCGCAGGTCGAGGCGGCGCTGGCCGAGATCGCGCCCGCGCGCCGCGCCGCCGGCCTCGCGATCCGCTGGGCGGACGCGTTCCCGCAGAGCTACCGCACGATCGCGGGCGCGCGCGAGGCGGCGGAGGACATCCTGCGCGTCGCCGCGATGGGCGGCAGCGACGACCGGCCGGTGCGGCTGTACCGGGGCGCGGACGGGGCGGTGCGCCTCAAGATCTACCGGCAGGGCGGCGCGCTGGCGTTGTCGGACGCGGTGCCGGTGCTGGAAAACTTTGGCTTTCGCGTGCTGGAAGAGGCGGCGGTGAGCCTGCGCGCGGAGGATGACTGCGCGACCGTGCATGATTTCACCGTCGAGGCGGCGGGCGCGGAAGCCGTCGACGCCGCGATGCTGGAGGGCGCGATCTCGGCGGTGCTGGAGGGGCGCGCGGAGAACGACCTGTTCAACCGGCTGATCATCGGCGCCGCGCTGACGCCCTCCGCCGCCTTGCTGTTCCGCGCGTGGTTCCGCTATCTGCGCCAGGCGGGGCTCGGCTATTCGATGGCGACCGTGGTCGACGCGCTGCGCCGCGCGCCCGCCGTCGCCGCGGCGCTGGTCGCGCGCTTCGCCGCCGCGCATGACCCTGCGCGGGCAGGGGAGGACATCGTCACCCACGACGCCGCGATCGCGCAGGGGTTGAACGCGGTGACCGCGCTCGACGACGACCGCATCCTGCGCGCGCTGCGCGACCTCGTCGTCGCCTGCCTCCGCAGCAACGCGTTCGCGCCTGCGGGCCGCGAGGCGCTGGCGTTCAAGTTCGACAGCCACCTGATCCCCGGCCTCCCCGCGCCGGTGCCGTGGCGCGAGATCTGGGTCTACTCCCCCCGCATCGAAGGCATCCACCTGCGCGCGGGCGCGGTCGCGCGCGGCGGCTTGCGCTGGTCGGACCGGCGCGACGATTTCCGCACCGAGGTGCTGGGCCTGATGAAGGCGCAGCGGGTCAAGAACGCGGTGATCGTGCCGACCGGCGCAAAGGGCGGTTTTTACCCCAAGCAGCTGCCATCGCCCTCGAACCGCGATGCGTGGCTGGCCGAAGGCACCGAGAGCTATCGCGTGTTCATCCGCGCGCTGCTGTCGCTGACCGACAACATCGTCGAGGGCCGCGTCGTGCATCCGGCGGGCGTGGTCATCCATGACGGCGACGACCCGTATTTCGTCGTCGCCGCCGACAAGGGCACCGCGACCTTCTCCGACACCGCCAACGCGCTCGCGGCCGAGACTGGGTTTTGGCTCGGCGACGCCTTCGCGAGCGGCGGGTCGAAGGGGTATGACCACAAGGCGATGGGCATCACCGCCAAGGGCGCATGGATCTCGGTCCAGCGCCACTTCGCGGAAGCCGGCGTCGACGTGCAGCGTGACCCGGTCCGCGTCGTCGGCTGCGGCGACATGTCGGGCGACGTGTTCGGGAACGGGATGCTGCTGTCACGGTCGATCAAGCTGGTCGCCGCGTTCGACCACCGGCACATCTTCCTCGACCCCGATCCCGACCCGGAAGCGTCGTACGCGGAGCGCGCGCGGCTGTTCGCGCTGCCGCGATCGAGCTGGGCGGATTATGCCGGGCCGGTGTCGACGGGCGGCGGCGTCCACGCGCGCGTCGCCAAGACGATCACGCTGACCCCGCAGGTGCAGGCGATGATTGGCGTTCAGGCCGAAGCGCTGGAACCCGCCGCGCTGATCGCGGCGCTGCTCACCGCGCCCGTCGACCTGATCTGGTTCGGCGGCATCGGCACCTATGTGAAGGCGGCCGCCGAGAACAACGCCGCTGTCGGCGACCCCGCCAATGACCGGCTGCGCGTCAACGCCGAAGCCTTGCACGCGCGGGCGGTGGGCGAGGGGGCCAATCTCGGCCTGACCCAGGCGGCGCGGATCGCCTATGCGGCGCGGGGCGGCCGGATCAACACCGACTTCATCGACAACTCCGCCGGCGTCGACTGCTCGGACAACGAGGTCAACATCAAGATCGCGCTCAATCGCGAGGTCGGAGAGGGGCGTCTGACCATGCCCGATCGCGATACGCTGCTGGTCGCGATGACCGACGACGTCGCGCAGCTGGTGCTGGAGGACAACCGGCTGCAGACGCTGGCGTTATCGATCGCGCAAGCCGACGGCGCGCGCGCGCTGCCGAGCTATCTGCGCGTGATCGACACGTTCGAGGGGTCGGGGCGGCTCGACCGCGCGGTGGAGGGCATCGCGCCTGACGCCGAGCTGCTGCGCCGAGCGAGCGAGGCGCGCGGGCTGACCCGGCCCGAACTCGCGGTACTGCTCGCCACCGCCAAGCTGGCGCTGCAGGACGCGATCGAGAATGCGCCGCTGGCGACCGACGACGCGCTCCGTCCCGATCTCCATGCGGCGTTCCCGGCGGCGATGCGCGAGCGGTTCGGCCCCGCGATCGACGCGCACCGGCTGCGCGGGCAGATCGTCGCCACCAAGCTCGCCAACCGGATTATCAACCGGCTCGGCATCCTCCACGCGTTCGAGCTGGCGGAGGAGGAGGGCGCGGCGCTGTCCGACATCGCGGGGGCGTTCGTCGTCGCCGAGCGCGTGTTCGCGCTGCCCGAGCTGTGGGCGCGGGTCGAAACCGAGACGATGCCCGAAGCGCCGCGCGTCGCGCTGTTCGACGAGATCGCAGGCGCGACCCGCTCGCACATCGCCGACCTGCTGCGCGTGTCCGCAGCGGGGAGCAGCCCGGCGGCCGTCCAAGCGCGGCTGGCGGGCGGGGTGGCCCGGCTCGCGGCGCTGACTGGCGAGCTGTTGCTGCCGGAGATGCGCGCGCATGGGGCACGGATCGGCGCGGCGCTGGAGGCGTTCGGCGCGCCGCCCGCGCTGGCGGGCGCGGCGGTACGGTTGTTCGAGCTCGACGGCGCGATCGGGCTCGCCGACCTTAGCCAGCGGCTCGGCGTCGACGAGGCGGAGCTAACCCGCGCGTTCACGCGGCTGGGTCAGGCGCTCGGGCTCGACTGGGC
>CAXSEO010000342.1:0-3941 GCA_964235525.1 uncultured Sphingomonas sp.
CATGACGTGGAAGCCCGGCGACCGCCGCGAACGTGTCGCGTCGATGATCCGCGTCGACCAGGCGGGCGAATATGGCGCGACGCGCATCTATGCGGGGCAGCTCGCGATCATGGGCGACCGGCACCCGATGGCGCGCGAGATCACGGGCATGGCGGAGCAGGAAGCCGTCCACCACGCCTATTTTAACGACGCGATCCGCCGCCGCCACGTGCGTCCGACCCTCCTCCAGCCGATCTGGAACGTCGCCGGGTTCGCGCTCGGCGCGGTCACGGCCGCGATCGGGCCGGAAGCGGCGATGGCCTGCACCGCCGCGGTCGAGACCGAGATCGACCAGCACTATGCCGACCAGCTGACCGATCTCGGCAACGACGACGCCGAGCTCAGCACCGCCGTGCGCCGCTTCCAGGCCGAGGAACTCGAGCACAAGCACACCGCGCTCGCGCACGGGGCGGAACGCGCGCCCGCCTATCCGTTGATGAGCGCCGCGATCCGCGCCGGGTGCCGCGTAGCTATCGCGGTCTCGAAACGCATCTGAAGGGAGGTCCCATGCCCCGCGTCATGCTTCTTGCCGCCTTTATTGTCGCCGCCCCTGCCTTTGCGCAGCGGGTCGGCCCCGCCGACCCCAACGCGCCCGTCAGGCCCGTCGCGGCCGGCCCCGGCGAAATGAGCCGCGAGGCTCCTGTCAACGGCATTCTGACGCTGTACGGCAACCAGCGCTGCCCGACCGACGCGAGCGGCAACGAGGTGGTGGTGTGCGTCCGCCGTTCCGCCGCCGAACAGTTCCGCATCCCCAAGGGCCTGCGCGAGTTCAAGGTAACGCCGCAAAACGAGAGCTGGGCGAAGAACCAGTCCGTCACCATGGCGGCGGGCGCGGGCGGCATCGGCAGCTGCACCGCCGTCGGCCCGGGCGGCGCGAGCGGTTGCCTCGCGCAGCAGACCCACATCGCGAAGGCGGAGAACAAGGAGCGCAAAAAGGACGAGACACCCGACCTGTCGGGCTATTGACCCCCGCACTATCGCGCGCATTGTGCCGCGCGGGGGTGACACATGGCAACCGCGTTCCTGCCACCAGACAAGCGCTCGAGGCCGATCAGCGCGGACGCGTATGAGCGTGTGCTGGCGATAGCGTCGACGCTGCTGTTCATCGCCGCGCTCGCCGCCATCGCACGCGGCCGGGCGGAGTGGGCGCAGGTGCCCGCGCTGATCTGGCTGCACCTGCTCGCGATCCTGCTGGCGACCGGGCTGACGCCGGTGATCCTGCTGCGCCGTCGCGGCGACCGGCGCCATCGCCTGCTCGGCCGCTTATGGGTCGTCGCCATGATCTTGAGCGCGGCGATGACGCTCGGCATCCGCGTGATCCGGCCCGGACATTGGAGCTGGATCCACCTCCTGTCGCTGTACGTCCTCGCCAGCGCGCCGCTGATCTGGTGGTCCGCGCGGACGCACCGCCTCGACCTGCATCGCGGCACCGTGCGCGGCATGGTGACCGGCGCGCTGGTGATCGCGGGCTTCTTCACCTTTCCGTTCGGGCGGATGATGGGCCGTTGGCTGTTTGGCTGAGCGTGGTACGCGACCGCTTCCGCGTGACTGGCGCTTCGTGGACCATCACAAGGAAGCGCGGGAGGATTTGGGCCGCGCGGCTGGGCACCCCACCGAACCAGGACTTTGCTCATGGCCGAACCGATCCGCATCGCGTTGCTGCTGTTTCCGGATCTGACCCCGCTCGATCTGGTCGGTCCGGCGCAGTTCCTCTCACGCTTGGGCGATGCCCGTCTCGACTATGTCGCCAAAACGCGCGAGCCGGTGGCGGGCGACGCGGGGTTCGCGATTCTGCCGACCGCGACGTTCGACGAGATCCCGCCCGCCGACGTGCTGTTCATCCCCGGCGGCCTCGGCATCACCGCCGTGATCGAGGACGACGAGACGATGGCGTGGGTCGCGCACGTCGGCGCGGAGGCGCGCTGGGTGACGAGCGTGTGCACCGGCTCGCTGATTCTCGGCGCGGCGGGGCTGCTCCGGGGCTATCGCGCGACGACGCATTGGGCGTGGCATGACGCCCTCCCGCTGTTCGGGGCGGAGCCGGTCGCGGCGCGGACGGTGGTGGACCGCAACCGCATGACCGGCGGCGGCGTAACGGCGGGCATCGACTTCGCGCTGACGCTGATGGCGGAGCTGCGCGGGGCGGACCATGCCCGGCTCGTCCAGCTCGGGAATGAGTACGACCCCGAGCCGCCTTTTGATGCAGGGTCGCCCGAACGCGCGGGCGAAGCGCTGGTCGCGGCCTATCGCCGCCGGATGGAGCGGCTGCTGCCGACGCGCGAGGTGGACCTGCGCGCGGCGGCTGCTAAGCGAGGGTTCGCCTGACACTCCTCACCCGGTGCCAGACGAACCACGCCACGCCCAGCACCAGCGCCACCGCGATCAGCGCATCCGCACGGTGGAACCACGCTTTCAGCCGTGGATCGCTGTTCCACCGGTCGCCCAGCGTCATCCCCACCCAAGCGAGCGCGAAGCACCATGGCCACGAGCCGAGGAACGTATAAACGTGGAACGGCAGCAACCGCATCCGCGCCACCCCGGCCGGGAACGCGATGAACGAGCGGATTACGGGCAACAACCGTCCGATCAGCACCGCCGCCGCGCCATAGCGCGCGAAGAACCGGTCCGCGCGGTCGAGCTCGTCGGGGCCGATCAGCAGCCAGCGGCCCCACCGCTCCGCCAGCGGTCGCCCGCCGCGCTTGCCGATCTCGTATCCGACAATCGAGCCGAGATTGCACCCCAATGCTCCCGCCGTCGCCGCCGCGAGCAGCGTGAACCGCCCGGTCGACACGAGATAGCCCGCGAACGGCATGATGATCTCGCTCGGCAGCGGCACGCACGCGCTCTCTACTGCCATCAGCAGCGCGAGTCCCGGATAGCCTCCGCTCGCGATCACGCCGGTGATAATGGCCGCCAGCGTGGAGAGAACCCGTTCGATCATGTCCGCGCCGTAGCGGAGCCTTGCGGGCGGGGGAACCGGGCGCGACGTGGACGGTTCGCCTCGCCATGGACCTTACCCTGAACAACGGCCGCGTGATGCCGCAGCTCGGCCTCGGCACCTGGCAGATCGCCGACGCGCAGGCTGCTTTGGTGGTGCGGCAGGGGCTCGACATCGGCTACCGCTTGATCGACACCGCCGCGATCTACCATAACGAGCGTGGCGTCGGCGACGGGTTCAAGGACAGCGACGCCTGGATCACCACCAAGTTATGGAACAACCGCCAAGGTGATCCCGAAGCCGCGCTCGACGAAAGCCTGGCGCTGCTTGGGCTGGACGCGGTGGACCTGTACCTTATCCACTGGCCTTCTCCCGCCAAGGAGCAATATGTCGACGCGTGGCGCGCGCTGGTGGCATTGCGCGAGGCAGGCAAGACGCGCTCGATCGGGGTGTCCAACTTCTTTCCCGAGCACATCGATGCGATCGTGGCCGCGACCGGCGTGACCCCGGCGGTCAATCAGATCGAGCTTCACCCGCACTTCCAGCAACGCGAAGCGCGCGCCTATCACGAGGCGCACGGCATCGTGACGCAGAGCTGGAGCCCGATCGGGCAGGGCAAGGGCCTGCTCGACGACGAACGCATTACCCGGATTGCCGCCAAGCACGCGCGCAGCGCCGCGCAGGTCGTCATCGCCTGGCACCTCGCGCACGGCCTGTCCGTGATTCCTAAGGCGAGCGGGCGCGAACACCTGACCGACAATTTCGCCGCGCTCGACTGGACGCTGGACGACGAGGACATGGCCGCGATCGACGCAATGGACTCCGCCGACGGGCGGCTGGGCGCGGACCCGCGGACGTCGCCGTATATTTGAGGCGGTCGTGAACGACCGACGTTACGTTCCCTCACCCTTTGGCGCCCTCTCCCGCTTGCGGGAGAGGGAGGGGGCCCGCCCGCAGAGCGGGT
>CAXSEO010000343.1:0-3933 GCA_964235525.1 uncultured Sphingomonas sp.
TGCCGCGCCGCCGCCGCCCGCGATCCCAGCGATGTGATGGTCGATGAAACGCATGACTGTCCTCACTACTTAGTGTGCTGCAGCGAACAGCAGCACCGGCGTTTCCAGCAGCTTCTTCACCGCCTGGACATAGCTCGCCGCGTCCCAGCCGTCGACGACGCGGTGGTCGCAGCTGATCGACAGGTTCATCAGCTTCGCGCGGCGGATGTCTTCGCCGTCAAAAACCGGCCGCTCGACGATCTTGTTGGGGCCGATGATCGCCACTTCCGGCCGGTTGATCACCGGCGTCGTCGCGATGCCGCCCAGCGGGCCGAGCGAGGTGACGGTCAGCGTCGAGCCGCTCAGTTCCTCTGACCGCGCCTTGCCCGTCCGCGCGGCGTCGGCCAGCCGCGCGATCTCGGTCGCGAGCTGCCAGACGTTGCGGTCCTGTGCGTCGCGGAGCACGGGCACCATCAGCCCCGCGTCCGTCTGCGTCGCGACCCCGAGATGCACGCGGCCGTGGCGCGTCACTACGCCCGCCTCGTCGTCATAGCGCGCGTTGAGCATCGGGAACTCAGGCAGCGCGCGGCAGATCGCGACGATGATGAACGGCAGCACCGTCAACTTGGGCCGCGCGCCGCGATTGGCGTTGAGATCGCCGCGCACCCGCTCCAGCTCGGTCACGTCGATCTCATCGACATAGGTGAAATGCGGGATCGCGCGTTTGGAGGCGGCCATGTTCTCCGCGATGCGACGCCGCATGCCGATCACGCGCACGGCCACGTCCTCGCGCGCACGCGACGGGCCTGGGGCGGCGTAGCCCTGGGTCGCGCCGTAGCGCAGGTACGCATCCAGGTCGGCGTGGCGGACACGGTCGCCCTCCGCGGGTTTGACCTGCGACAGGTCGACGCCGAGGTCGCGCGCGCGGGCGCGGACGGCGGGAGAGGCGAGGAGGGCGGGAGAGGTGGAGGCGTCCCCGCTTTTCGCGGCATCGCTGTTCCCCGGCGAAGGCCGGGGCCCAGTCAGGATAGCCGATGTTGCTGGAGGAGGCCCTTCCCTTTCAGCGTCGCGTGACTGGGCCCCGGCCTTCGCCGGGGAGCCAAGTGTCCCCGGTTGGGCATATCCTTGCTCGCCCGCGCCCCACCGCGTCCCCGGCAGCGTCGCTTCCACCCTCGCCGGCGTGGTCATCACCGGCGGCGCGACCTCCTCCACGCCGGGGTTCTCCGCCTCATACTGCTCGGCCGTCTCGGCCTGCGCCGCCGTCTCCGGGGCGGCGACCGCGTCCGCCTCGCCCGGCTCGGAAGCCTCGCCCGTCTCAATCACCACCAGCGCCGCGCCGATCGCGACCTGCTCGCCGACCTCGCCCGCCAGACTCAGCACAATGCCGGCGACCGGCGACTCCATCTCCACCGTCGCCTTGTCGGTCATCATGTCCGCGAGCGGCTGGTCCTCCTCGACCCGGTCGCCGACCGCGACGTGCCACGCGACGATCTCCGCCTCCGAAATGCCCTCGCCAATGTCCGGCAGCTTGAACGTGAACCGCGCCATCTCAGTCCTTCAATATCTTCTTGAGCGCCTCGCCGATCCGCACCGGGCCGGGGAAGTACGCCCATTCCAGGCTGTGCGGATAGGGCGTGTCGAACCCGGTCACCCGCTCGATCGGCGCTTCCAAGTGATAGAAGCACCGCTCCTGCACCAGCGCGGACAGCTCCGCGCCAAAGCCGCCGGTGCGCGTCGCCTCATGGACGATCATGCAGCGGCCGGTCTTCCTCACCGATGCCTCGATCGCTTCGATGTCGAGCGGCACGAGGGTGCGGAGGTCGATGATCTCCGCATCGGCGCCCGCCTCCGCCACCACCGCCGCGCAGACATGCACCATCGTGCCATAAGCGAGGATCGTCACCGCCTCGCCTTCGCGGACCACCTCGGCCGTGCCAAGCGGCACGCGGTAATAGCCGGTCGGCACCTCGCCCGCGGGGTGCTTGGACCAGTTCTCCGCGGGGCGGTCCCAATGGCCGTTGAACGGGCCGTTGTAGATGCGCTTGGGCTCGAAGAACAGGACGGGGTCGTTGTCCTCAATCGCGGCGATGAGCAGACCCTTGGCGTCGTACGGCGTCGAGGGGATCACCGTCTTGATGCCGCTGACATGCGTGAAGATGCCCTCGGGAGACTGCGAGTGCGTCTGCCCGCCGAAGATGCCGCCGCCGAACGGCGAGCGGACGGTGATCGGCGCGGTAAACTCGCCCGCCGAGCGATAGCGCAGCCGCGCCGCCTCGCTGACCAGCTGGTCGAGCGCGGGGTAGATATAGTCGGCGAACTGGATCTCGGGGACGGGGCGAAGGCCGTAGGCGCCCATGCCGATCGCGACGCCGATGATGCCGGTCTCGGTGATCGGCGTATCGAACACGCGGGTCTTGCCGAACTTGGCCTGCAAGCCCGCGGTGGCGCGGAACACGCCGCCGAAATAGCCGACATCCTCGCCCATCACGATCACGTCCGGGTCGCGCGCCATCGCCACCTCCAGCGCGGAGTTGATCGCCTGGATCATGTTCATACGGGTGGTGGCGGGCGCGTCCGCCGTGGTCGCGCCGGTCACTTGCGCGCCCATGGTCGCCCGCTCGCTTCCTCTTCCGCCAGCATCTGCGCCTGTTGCTCGCGCAGGTGCCAAGGCATCTCCTCGAACACGCCGTCGAACAGCGTGTCGAGCGGCTGGTTGAGGCCGTGGCCGAGGATGCCGTTGGTCTCTGCCTCTTTCTGCGCGGCGCGGACCTGTTCGGCGAGCCGCCTGTCCTGCTCGGCGTGACGCGCCTCGTCCCATTCGCCGAGCGCGATGAGGTGATCCTTCAACCGCCGGATCGGGTCGCCGAGCGGCCAGGCATTGGGCTCCCCCGCCGAGCGGTATTGCGTCGGGTCGTCGGAGGTCGAGTGGCCCTCGGCGCGATAGGTGAAATGCTCGATCAGCGTCGGCCCGTAGCCGCCACGCGCGCGCTCCGCCGCCCAGAGCGTCGCAGCATATACCGCGAGCGCGTCGTTGCCGTCGATGCGCAGCCCGGCAATGCCATAACCGACGCCGCGCGCGGCGAATGTGGTCGCTTCCGCCCCCGCGAAACCTGAAAAGCTCGAGATCGCCCATTGGTTGTTGACGACATTGAGGATTACCGGCGCGCGATACACGGCGGCGAAGGTGCAGGCGGAGTGGAAGTCGCCCTCCGCCGTCGACCCCTCGCCGCACCAGGTCGCGGCGATCCGCGTGTCGCCCTTCGCCGCCGAGGCCATCGCCCAGCCCACCGCCTGCGGATATTGGGTGGCGAGATTGCCCGAGATCGAGAAGAAGCTCGCATCCTTCACCGAATACATGATCGGCAGTTGCTTGCCCTGCAACCGGTCGCCGCGGTTCGAATAGATCTGGTTCATCATGTCGACCAGCGACCAGTCGCGCGCGATCAGCAGCCCTTGCTGGCGGTAGGACGGGAAGCACATATCATCGCGGTCGAGCGCATAGGCTGCAGCGACCGCCACCGCCTCCTCACCGGTCGATTTCATGTAAAAGCTGGTCTTGCCCTGTCGCTGGGCGCGAAACATGCGCTCGTCAAAGGCTCTCGTCAGCACCATGCTGCGCAACATGCGGCGCAGCAATTCCGGGCTGAGCCTCGGGTTCCAAGCGCCCGTTGCGCGCGCGTCTTCGTCGAACACGCGCACTAAGGTGTAGGCGAGGTCAATGAACTCGCGCGCGGGCGCGGTCGTGTCGGGGCGGCGCGCGGCTCCGGCGGGCGGCACCTCCACCTCGGCGAAGTCGACCGGGTCGCCGGGGCGGAAACGCGGTTCCGGCACATGCAGCGACAGCGGCTTCAGATTGGCCCCGACATGCGGGGCGGCGTCGCTGGCCATTTGCTCTCCTTGCGAGCGGTCGCTCTAGCCATCCAGCGCGGTTCCGCAACCCTGGCGCGGGTAACG
>CAXSEO010000344.1:0-3914 GCA_964235525.1 uncultured Sphingomonas sp.
ATCGCGGCGATCGCGGCGACGGCGATCAGCGCGGCGATCAGGCCGTACTCGATCGCGGTGGCACCCTTGGAATTCCTGATGAACTTACGGATCGTCTGCATGCGTGTTCTCCGGTTTGAGGCTTCATTCACCCGGCTGAACCGGGTCTCCCGGAGCAGCAAGCGAGTCACTAGAACGAGGAGGTTGAAATAAGTTTAAGCCAGCGACAATTGTGCGCGGTGATCAATGCGCCTGTACCTTGGCGTTGATGGTGTTCCACATTCCCACGGTGGTGTTCGCCAGCCCTTGCAGGGCGGCGATCATGGTAATGACGATGAGCGAGACGATCAGGCCATACTCGATCGCGGTGGCCCCGTCGCTGTCGCCCAGCAACGCGCGCAACCCGCCGCGCCAGGTGCGTCGTGGCCGGTTGTGCTCTGGGGCGCGCTCGCTCATGCGATGGTAGCTTAGGCGGGTGGAGTTAACGGATGGTCAATGGAGGGCCGCGGCTGGTGGTCGCGGCGGTGCTGATCCGCGACGACGGGCGGGTGCTGGTGCAGCGCCGCCCGGCGGGCAAGCCATTGGCGGGATTGTGGGAGTTTCCCGGCGGGCAGGTTGAGCCGGGGGAGACCCCCAAAGCGGCGCTCGCCCGCGAGCTGGACGAGGAACTCGGCATCGCAGTCGATCCGGCATCGCTCGAGCCGCTCACCTTTGCGAGCGAGGTGCAGGGGGCCAGCCACCTGCTGCTCCTGCTTTACCGTTGCCGGGCGTGGACAGGCGCGCCGCAAGCGCGGCACGCGGAGGTGATCCGCTGGGCCATGCCCGCCGACCTCGCCGAGCTGCCGATGCCGGGCGCGGATCGCCCGGCGGTGGCGCTACTCGCGGCGTCGCCACCAGGCGAGCGCGGCGGCGGTGGCGAGCAGCCCTAGGCCCTGCGCCGCCTTGCCCTCGCGCCGCAGCCGCGCAAGCCCGGCGGTGGCGAGCCCGGTCGTGACCATGCCCACCTTGCCGAGCCGAGCGGCGCGCGCGGCATGCGCGGCCGCGCGGCCCTGAAGGTAATTGGACCCGCCCGACGAACGGTGGCGGTCGGCAGAGGCATCTTCGTCCGCAGGCTTGCCCGACCTCCCGGCAGCATCGCCCGCCACCGCGTCCGCCGCCTTTGCGCCGCGCTGACCCAGCGGCTTGCCGCCGGAGGTCGTGCTATCCTCAGCGGTCTGCTGCTCAAGCTCCGCATTCAGCTCCGCGCCGAACAGCAGGACGTAACTGGACAGGTACAACCAAGTCAGCATTACCACGATCGCGCCAAGCGAGCCGTAGGTAGCGTTGTAATTGCCGAACTTGCTGACGTAGAAGCCGAACCCGAGCGTCAGCAGGATCCAGAACACCGCCGAGAAGATCGATCCCGGCGTCAGCCATGTCCACTTCGCTTTCTCGCGCGACGGGCCATAACGGTACAGCGTCGCCACCGCCGCCGCCCCGACCGCCGCTAAGATCAGATAGGACAGGACTCGCCCGATGGTCAGGATGACGACGTTCGCGTTCGGGAGTAGTGCCTCCAGTTTCGCCATCGACGCGATCGCGACGGCGGCGAGGATCGCCAGCAAAACGGCGGCACCGGTGATCGCCAGCGCGAGCAGGTTGAGCTTGATGAACCCGCGCTTCTCCTCCTCCTCATAGGCGACGTTTAGTGCGGTGACGACCGCCGTCGCGCCACTCCGCGCGCTGAACAGCGCGACCGCGAGCGCGATCACGAGGCCGACGCCCTTCTTGCTACCGGAGGTATGGACCGCACTCGCCATCTGTTCGCCGACCAGCTTGGCCGCGTCGGCGGGCATGATGCTGGTCAGCGAGTTCATGTTCTTGGCAACCGTCGCGGGATCGGCGGCGAGCCCGTAGATCAGCACGGACGCGGCGATGACCGGGACGAGCGCCAGGAAGCCATAGAACGCGACCCCGGCCGAGATCAGGCTGACATTGTCCTTGCCCTGCTGGGTCCAGGCGCGCTTCAGCACTGCCAGCCATCCGCCGGGCGGGATCCCCAGCGGCGAGGTCGCGTGATGACCCTGCCGGTCGCCCTGTTCAGCCATGTCCGTCACCCTCCTGTTGCCCGCCCAAACCGTTCGCGTATCGAAGCGGTTGCGTGCGGGGACGAACGAGGCGGGAAATGAGACGGGCGGATGAGGTGAACCCGGCGCTGGTGCGCGCCTATGACCTGCGTGGGCAGGTCGGGCGCGAGCTGACCGAGGCGGACGCGCGCGCGCTCGGGCGGCGCTACGCGGCGGCGCTGCTCGCGCGCGGGGGGCGTCGCGTGGCGGTGGGGTATGACGGGCGCGTGTCCTCGCCGATGCTGGAGACGGCGCTGGTCGCCGGGCTTGTCGCGGGCGGTGCGGCGGTCGAGCGGATCGGGTGCGGGCCGACGGGGATGCTCTACTTCGCGGTGCATGAACGCGCGCTCGACGGCGGCATCATGGTGACGGGGTCGCACAACCCGGCGGACCAGAACGGGTTCAAACTGCTGCTGGGGACGGAGCCGGTGTACGGGGCGGCGCTGCGGGCGATGGTGTTGGGGGAGGGAGTGCTGAACCGTGCGGTTGCGGTTGAAATGGTGCCGGAGCGCGTGCCCAATCCCGTTCGTGCCGAGCTTGTCGAAGCACTGCCTTTCTTTGCGCCCGCAGAGCAGGACGGCCCTTCGACAAGCTCAGGGCGAACGGGGGCAGGGGAGGCACCTTCCCGTTCCGTTCGTGCTGAGCTTGTGGAAGCACAAGCGACATGGCGAACCCGTGCTGAGTTGGTCGACATAAGTGCGGCCTACACCGCCCGCCTGCTCCGCGCCGCCGCCGAGGCGCCAGCGCTCCGGGTCGGGTGGGACCCGGGCAACGGCGCGACCGGGGACGTGCTGGCGCGCGTGGTGGCGGAACTGCCGGGCGAGCATCACATCATCAACGGCGCGGTCGACGGCACGTTTCCCGCGCACCACCCCGACCCCTCGGTGCCGGAGAACCTCGCGCAGCTACAGGCGCTGGTCCGCGAGCGCGGGCTCGACCTCGGCATCGCGTTCGACGGCGATGGCGACCGCATCGGCGTGGTAGACGCGAGCGGCGAGATCGTCTGGCCCGACCAGCTGCTGCTGTTCCTCGCGCAGGACGTGCTCGCGCGGCGGCCCGGCGCGGCGGTGGTGGCGGACGTGAAGTCGAGTCGGGTGTTGTTCGACGGCGTCGCGACGGCGGGCGGGCGGGGAGTGCTGAGCCCGTCGGGTTATGTCCTGATCCGCGCGGCGATGCTGCGCGAAGGCGCGCCGCTGGCGGGGGAGATGAGCGGGCATCTGTTCTTCGCCGAGGACTGGTACGGCACCGACGATGCGCTCCACGTCGCGATGCGCGTGCTGGCCGCGATCGGGCGGCGGGGGAGCGTGACCGCGTTCCGCGATGGCCTGCCGCGCACCTGGGCCACGCCCGAGTTGCGCCTGCCCTGCCCGGACACGGACAAGGCGCGGGTGTTGGCGGCCGTAGCCGAGGCGCTCGCGGCGGAGGGAGCGGAGGTCGACCGCACCGACGGCCTGCGCGTGACTACCCCCGACGGCTGGTGGCTGCTCCGCGACTCCGGCACCGAACCCAAGCTCACCGCGCGGGTGGAGGCGTGGAGCGAAGCGGGGCTGGAGCGGCTGCAGGGGGAGTTGACGGGGCGGTTGGAAGGGGCGGGGGTGGGATCCGCCTAGCGTCCATGAATGGTGGTTAGCGGCCATTAGAAGGGGCGCGAGCATGATCTCCAAAAGAAAGGTTTAGCGCTCGCGAAAAGCACGCCGGAGCAAGCTTTACGGCCTGCTGAGAGCTCATCTGCTTAACATGATCCGAAACAAACTCTGCCCAATTCCTATGCGGATCGAACGCTGAGAGCCGTCCTACAAAGAATTGTAGCGCTCCCAATGCCATGCTTTT
>CAXSEO010000345.1:0-3873 GCA_964235525.1 uncultured Sphingomonas sp.
CGTGCTGCGCTTCGCGGCCGCCCCGTTCGAACAGATCGACCTGTGGCTGCGGAGCCTGCACGCGCCCAACCCGCTGGCGATGGCGGTGATCGACGGGGCGGGAGCGGGCGCATCGGCGCTGACCCAGGTCGCCGGGGTGCTGATCGCGGTCGCCGCCTATCGCGGGCTGGCGAGCAAGGGGATGTGACGGGCGGCGTCCGTCGGCAGCAGGCCAAGGACGCGCGGGTCGGGGAAGGTTTCCATCGTCCGCGCGATCGCCGCAAACCCCTGCGCGCGGTAGAAGCCAAGCGCCGACGGATGATCGAGCGTGCAGGTGTGGACCCAGACCCGCGCGATCCCCGGCCGCCAGGCGCGCGCGAGCGCCTGCGCCATCAGCCAGCGGCCATGCCCCTGACCGGTGAGCTCGGGCACGAGCGCGAAGTACGATAGCTCGCACTCTCCCGCGCGGCGGAAGTCTAGTTCGAGCATCCCGACCTCGATGCCGTGCCGGTCGGTGACGGCCCACGCCCTTATGCCAGGATCGTGGATGATCGCGAGCAACCGCGCCTCGTCCATCGCCAACCGCGAATACCACAGCCATGGTGCCCCGACCCGCCGGAACAGCGCGCGATAGCGGGCGGGGGTGGGGCGGGGCCACTCGACGAGCGTCAGCGCGCTGCCCGGCAGCGGGCGGGGCCGCGGTCGTTCGCGCATCTCCAGCGTGGTGACGATCGTCGCCACCTGATCGGGCGGGACCGGAATCAGCCCCATGCGACAGCCTCTGGCCGACGCCTCAAAACCATCTCGCGATCGGGGGCAGGCTCATCAGGATCGCGTCGATATTGCCGCCGGTCTTGAGCCCGAACAGCGTGCCGCGATCATAGACGAGGTTGAACTCGGCGTAGCGCCCGCGCCAGGCATCGCGGCGCGCCACGTCCTCGGCGGTGAACGGCTCCGTCATGCGTCGCCGCACGATCGCGGGGTAGATGTCGAGGAACGCGCGCCCGACATCCTGCGTGAAGGCGAGGTTGGCGGCGAAGTCGCCCTCGAGGTGATCGTAGAAGATGCCGCCGACGCCGCGATGCACCTGCCGGTGCGGGATGTAGAAATACTCGTCCGCCCACTGCTTGTAGCGGGGGTAGTAGGCCGGGTCGTGGCGGTCGCACGCGGCCTGCAGCGCCGAGTGAAAGGCGGCGGTATCCTCGTCGCGCGGCAGCGGCGGGTTGAGGTCCGCACCGCCGCCAAACCAGCGCTTGGTGGTCACCAGGAAGCGCGTGTTCATGTGCACGGCGGGAACATGCGGGTTGGCCATATGCGCGACGAGGCTGATCCCGGTGGCGAAGAAGCCCGGATCGTCGGCCGCGCCGTGGACCGATTTCGCGAACTCGCCCTCGAACGTCCCGCCGACGGTGGAGACGTTGACGCCGACCTTCTCGAACACCTGGCCCTTCATCGCCCCGCGCACCCCGCCGCCGCCGGGCGCGCCTGAAGGGTCGTGACGGTCCCACGGCGAGTAGGTGAACGACGCGTCCGAACCTGCCTCGCGTTCGATCGCCTCGAACGCGGCGCAGATCCGGTCGCGCAGCGTCTCGAACCAGGCGCGGGCGGCGGATTGTTCGGGGTCGAGCGGGGGCATTGATCTGCCCTAACAGTTCCTCCCCGGTGACGGAAAGGCGCTATGGCCAGCCGTTCGTCTGCCGCAGCGCCTCGCCGAGCACCATCGCGCCCGCGACTGCGACGTTGAGCGAGCGCATCCCGTCGCGCATCGGCACCCGCACCGCGAGGTCCGCGCGGACGTGGACCGCGTCCGGCACCCCCGCGCGCTCCGAGCCGAGCAGCAGCACGTCGTCCGCGCGGAAGCGCGCCTCGGGCAGGCGGATGGCGGCGCGAGTGGTGAGCAGCACGATCCGGCCCGACACCTGCGCGTCGAACGCTGTCCAGTCGACGTGGCGCGTGACGGACGCGGCACCCGCATAGTCCATCCCCGCCCGCGCCAGCGCGCGGTCGCTCCAGGCGAACCCCATCGGCTCGATCAGGTCGACGGCGACGCCCATGCATGCCGCCAGCCGGAGCAGCGTGCCGACATTGCCCGCGATGTCGGGCTGGTGCAGCGCAAGTCGCATCGGCTTGCATTAACGCCGGTTATGCCCGCGCAAAATGCTGTTGGCAAAGCCGCGCGCGCTAATCTAGGGGGAATACCAGCCATGTGGGCGGGGGCCGCGCGTTCGGCCGTTCTATGCCGAGCTCCCCATGAGCGAGTTGTGCAAAGGCAAGGTTGAATGGCGACGGTTGATAACATGGTCCCTCCCGGCGAGTCGCCGGAGCCGTTCCTTGAGCCTGTCGACGACCCCCGCCGCCGCGACTTCCTCAACATTGCCGCCGTCGCTTTCATCGGCGTGGGCGCGCTCGCGGTCGTATTTCCGTTGATCAACCAGATGGCGCCCTCGGCGGACGTGCTGGCGGACTCGACCACCGAGATCGACGTGTCCAAGATCGCGGCGGGTCAGGCGATCAAGTCCACCTTTCGCAAGCAACCGCTGTTCGTTCGCAATCTGACCCCCAAGGAGATCGCGGAAGCAGATGCGGTGCCGATCAGCACCTTGCGCGATCCCCAGACGCTTGATGAGCGAACCAAGGCGGGGCACAAGAATTGGCTGATCACGATGGGCGTCTGCACGCACCTCGGCTGCATCCCGCTCGGCGCGGGCGAGGGCGAGAACAAGGGCGAGTTCGGCGGCTATTTCTGTCCCTGCCACGGGTCGCAATACGATACGGCCGCGCGGATCCGCAAAGGCCCCGCGCCCAAGAACCTGCTGGTTCCCGATTACTCGTTTACATCGCCGACGACCGTGCTGATCGGCGGAGGAAAATAGCATGAGCTTCCCCTGGGCCAAGCAATACCAGCCGAAGGTGCCGTTGATGCGCTGGCTGGACGAGAAGCTTCCGGTTCCGCGGCTGGTCTATAATGCGGTCGGGGCGGGCTATCCGGTGCCGCGCAACCTCAACTATTTCTGGAACTTCGGCGTGCTCGCGGGCGCGGCGCTGGGCATCCAGATCATCACCGGCATCGTGCTGGCGATGCACTATGCCGCCAACGGCGCGGTCGCGTTCAACTCGGTCGAGCATATCATGCGCGACGTCAACGCGGGCTGGTTCCTCCGCTACGCGCACGCCAATGGTGCATCGATGTTCTTCATCGTCGTGTACACGCACATCTTTCGCGGTCTTTATTACGGCTCGTACAAGGCGCCGCGCGAGATGGTGTGGCTGCTCGGCGTCGTCATATTCCTGCTGATGATGGCGACCGCGTTCATGGGCTATGTGCTCCCCTGGGGGCAGATGAGCTTTTGGGGGGCGCAGGTCATCACCGGCTTCTTCTCCGCGATCCCGTTCGTCGGTGAGAGCGTGCGGGTGTGGCTGCTCGGCGGCTACGCGCCCGACGACGCCGCGCTCAACCGCTTCTTCTCACTCCATTACCTGCTGCCATTCGTGACGGCGGCGGTGATCGTGCTGCATATCTGGGCACTGCACATCCCTGGTTCGAACAACCCGACCGGCGTCGACGTCAAGGGCGAGCAGGACACCGTGCCGTTCCACCCTTATTACACCGCCAAGGACGGCGTCGGGCTGGGCATCTTCCTGCTCGTGTTCGCGACGCTGCTGTTCTTCTTCCCCAACTATCTCGGCCATCCGGACAACTACATTCCCGCCAACCCGCTCTCGACGCCCGCGCATATCGTACCGGAGTGGTATTTCTGGCCGTTCTACGCGATCCTGCGTTCGTTCACGGCGGACTTCATCCTTCCCGCGAAGCTGTGGGGCGTGCTGGCGATGTTCGGCTCGATCCTGCTGCTGTTTTTCCTGCCGTGGCTGGACTCGTCGCCGGTGCGATCG
>CAXSEO010000346.1:0-3872 GCA_964235525.1 uncultured Sphingomonas sp.
GGGCGGCTCACCGGCGTGCCCTACGCCGACCCGCAGGCGTTGCGCGTCGACCTCGTCACGCTCGCGCGCGGGCTGGGCACGGACACGCCGCTCGCCAGCGGCGGCGCGCTCGGGCGGCTGATCCGCGCGGTGGAGCTGTTCGGCTTTCACCTCGCCACGCTCGACCTGCGTCAGAACAGCGCGGTTCACGAACGGGTGGTCGCCGAGCTGCTCCGCGTCGCGGGAGTGGAAGCGGAGTATCTGTCGCTCGCCGAGCCGGAGCGGGTTGCGCTGCTCCGCCGCGAGCTCGCCTCGCCGCGCCCGCTCGTCCCGCCGTTCGCGGCCTATAGCGAGGAGACCACTTCCGAGCTCGCCATCCTGCGCGCCGCCGCCGCCGCGCACGCTCGCTACGGCCCCGCCTGTATCCGCCAGCATATTGTGTCGATGACGAAGTCGGTCTCCGACCTGCTCGAGGTCGAGCTTCTGCTCAAGGAGGTCGGGCTGTACCGGCCGGGCTCGCCGCCCAGCGCCGCCGTGCAGGCGGTGCCGCTGTTCGAGACGATCGAGGATCTGGAGGCCGCGCCCGCGATCATGCGCGACTGGCTCGCGCTGCCCGAGGTCGCCGCCGCGCTGACCGGGCATCAGGAGGTGATGATCGGCTATTCCGACTCGAACAAGGACGGCGGCTATCTCACCTCGACGTGGAGCCTGTACCGGGCCTCGACCGCGCTCGCCGAGGTGTTCGCGCAAGCCGACGTGGCGATGCAGCTGTTCCACGGGCGCGGCGGCGCGGTCGGGCGCGGCGGCGGCAGCGCATTCGCGGCGATCCGCGCGCAGCCGCCCGGCACCGTGCAGGGCCGCATCCGCATCACCGAACAGGGTGAGGTGATCGCCGCCAAATACGGCACGGTCGAGAGCGCGACCACCAACCTCGAGGCGATCGCGTCCGCCACGCTGCTCGCCACGCTCGAGCCGCCACCGCTGTCCCCCGCCGACGCCGCGCGCTTTGCCGCCGCCGCCGACCAGCTCTCCACCGCCGCGTTCCACGCCTATCGCGACCTCGTCTATGCCGACGACTCGTTCCGCGCGTTCTTCCGCCAGCTGACCCCGGTCGGCGAGATCGCCAACCTCAAGATCGGCTCTCGCCCCGCCAGCCGTACCAAGAGCGACCGGATCGAGAACCTGCGCGCCATCCCATGGGTGTTCTCTTGGGCACAGGCGCGGGTGATGCTGCCGGGCTGGTATGGGGTCGGCGACGCTCTGGCGGCGTTCCCCGACACGGGTTTGGTGGCAGAGATGGCGCAGGCGTGGCCGTTCTTTGCGGCGATGCTCGGCAACCTCGAACAGGTGCTCGCCAAGTCCGACATGGACATCGCCGCGCGTTATGCCGCGCTGGTCGAGAACCGTGCCTTGCGCGAGCGGTTCTTCCCGCGCATCCGCGACGGCTGGCAGCGGACGCATGACGCACTGCTCGCTGCGACCGGGCAGGCGCGGCTGCTCGAACACCACTCCGCGCTGGAGGCGTCGATCCGGCTGCGGCTGCCGTATCTGGAGCCGCTCAACCTGCTCCAGATCGAACTGCTCAAGCGGTTCAGGGCGGGCGAGACGGACGAGCGGATCGGCGAGGGTATCCTGCTGAGCATCAACGCGATCGCGACGGGGCTAAGGAATAGCGGGTGAGGGCCCTTCCGCCTACCCTTTCGCTTGGATGGGAGGGTCGAGAAGCAGCCCTGTCAGCTCCGGCCTGACCCTGAGCGCGCGCCCGGTCGCGCGGTCGAGCAGCGCCCAGGTCGTCACCGCCCGCACCCGCTCGCGCCCATCCGCGCCGATGAAGCGAGCGTGGCGATCGAACCGCGCGCCGCGCGGCGGGTCGGGAACCCAGGTCTCGCCCGTCACCGTCTCGCCCTCGCGGACATTGCCGCGATAGTCGATCTCGTGCCGTGTCACGACCCACACGCACGCTGCCTGCTCCGCCGCGCTCGCCACCGCCTGCCAGTGCGCGACCGCCAGCGTCTCCATCCAGCGCACCCAGACCGCGTTGTTGACGTGGCCGAGCTCGTCAATGTCCTCTGTACGGGCAGTGAAGGAGAGCGCGAACGTCACGCGCGCGCCCCTCGCGTCCGCCAAACCCGGCGCGTCGTCACCGCGAGCGTCAGCGCGCCGACGACGATCGCCGCCGCAACCAAAACCGCATGTTTGCCCGGCGCATACCGCCCCAGCAGCGCGTGGAACTCGCGCCCGAACCAATAGCCTATAGCGGTAAAGGCGCACCCCCACACGATCGCCGCGACGATGTTGACCGGCACGAACACGCGCCCCGGCACCCTGGTGGTCCCGATCGCGAACGGGCTGATCGTGCGGAGGCCATAGATGAAGCGGAACCCGAAGATGAACCCGACCGGGTAGCGCTCCACCCACCCCAGCGCGCGCGCGAACGCGGCGCGCCGGGTTAGTCTCTGCACGAACGAGCGGTCGCGGAAATAGCGGCCGATGACGAAAAACAGCTGGTCCGCAATGCACGACCCCACCGACGCCGCCGCCATCGCGCCGGGCAGACTGACCAGCCCCGCATGGGCGATGAGCCCACCCGCGACCACCGCCGTCTCCCCTTCCAGCCCCGCGCCGAGGAAGATGGCGAGGAGGCCGTAACGCGCGACGAGGTGCTCGATGGTCATCGGGTCAGCAACGCACTCGGGCGTAGATCGCCGACCCGCGTGTTTCGGAAGGTATCTCCAAAGTACGGCGGTCTGCGCTTGCTCGGATTAGCAGTGGGTAGCCGCGGTCAATCTTTACCTTGTCGAAATGCCCCTGCACGACAACGACCTTCTGCGCTGGCAGCAGGCAAATGCCTCCCTTGTTGCTGTACCCGGTCACATGGGTTGCGAATGACTCGCCAGTAAACCGTCCATCACTCTCCACGCGTATGGTCTGGGGGAGGGTGGCATCCGTATGCCGGTAGCATCCAACTAGCCGACGTAGCGCTTCAGGATCGTTGTCGGACTTGAACAGCAGATAACACCAGGCAGAAACAACCACCGCAACGATGACCACGCTCATCCAGCGCTGCGTCACCCCTCCACCCCCATCTGCCACAGCACGAACGCGTGCTCCTCCGCCGCCTCGCGCAAGGAGTCGAAGCGGCCCGACTTGCCGCCGTGCCCTGCGCCCATGTTGGTCTTGAGTAGCAGGACTCGATCGTCGGTCTTGGTCGCGCGCAGCTTCGCCGCCCACTTCGCGGGCTCCCAGTATGTCACGCGCGGATCGTTGAGCCCACCGCTGATGAACAGCGGCGGGTAGGCTTGCGGCCTCACATTGTCATAGGGCGAGTAACCCCGGATCAGCTCGAACGCCGCCGCGTCCTCGATCGGGTTGCCCCATTCGGGCCACTCGCCGGGCGTCAGCGGCAGGTCGGCGTCGAGCATCGTGTTGAGCACGTCGACGAACGGTACGTCCGCGATCACCGCGCCCCACAGCTCCGGGTCGGAGTTGACCACCGCGCCCATCAGCTCGCCCCCCGCCGACCGCCCCGCGATTGCGATGTTGCCGGCGCTGGTCCAGCCCTCCGCGATCAGCCCCCGGGCTGCGTCGACGAAGTCGTTGAACGTGTTCGCGCGCTTGTCGAGCTTGCCGTCGAGATACCATTGCTGGCCGAGGTCGTCTCCACCGCGAATGTGCGCGATCGCATAGGCGAAGCCCCGGTCGAGCAGCGAGAGCCGGCCGGTCGAGAAGCCCGGCTCGATCGCGTGCCCGTACGCGCCATAACTGTAGAGATAGACGCGCCCGGTCCCGTCGCGCGGGAAGTCAGCTGGATAGACGATCGACACCGGTACTTGGACCCCGTCACGCGCGGTGACGTGAAGCCGCTCGGTCCGGTATCTCGCCGCGTCGTAGCC
>CAXSEO010000347.1:0-3865 GCA_964235525.1 uncultured Sphingomonas sp.
CCATCACCTCGCGCATCGCGCTCGGTTGGACGCGCTTCAGCGCGCCGAGGAAATCGTCGCGGGTGACCGACAGCTGGTCGAGCACCTCGGGCGGGATCGTCCGCTCCTCGAGATTGAGCTTGGGCATGATCCGCCGCACCGCCTCGATCGCCGCCTCGCGGGTCAGCGCCGCGAGGTCCGCGCCGACAAAGCCGTAGGTGGTCCGCGACAGCTCGTCGAGATCGACATCCTCGGTCAGCGGCATCCCGCGGGTGTGGATGCCGAGGATCTCGCGCCGCCCGCGCTCGTCGGGGACGCCGACGACGATCTCGCGGTCGAACCGGCCGGGACGGCGCAACGCCTCGTCGATTGCCTCCGGGCGGTTGGTGGCGGCGATCACCACCAGGTTCGCGCGCGCCTCCAGCCCGTCCATCAGCGTCAGCAATTGCGCGACCAGCCGCTTCTCCGCCTCGCCCGATACCTGCCCGCGCTTGGGGGCGATCGAGTCGATCTCGTCGATGAACACGATCGAGGGCGCGTTCTTGGTCGCTTCCTCGAACACGTCGCGCAGCCGCTTCTCCGATTCGCCATAGGCCGAGCCCATGATCTCCGGCCCGTTGATCAGGAAGAACTGCGCGTCGCTCTCATTGGCGACCGCGCGAGCGAGCCGGGTCTTGCCGGTGCCCGGCGGACCATAGAGCAACAGCCCCTTGGGCGGCTCGACCCCCAGCCGCTGGAACAGCTCGGGGTAGCGGAGCGGCAGCTCGACCATCTCGCGCAGCTGGTCGATGGTCGCGCCCATCCCGCCGAGGTCGTCATAGGTCACATCCGCGCGCCGCGCCTGTTGCGGCTGCTCATATTCGGGGCGCAGCTCGATCTCGGTATGCTCGTCGATATGGACGACGCCCTTGGGCGTGGTCGCGACGACCAGCAGCCTTACTTCCTGGAGGGCGTAGGCGGGCGCGTTGACCATCTGGCGGACGTTGGGCGGCAGGCCCTGCGGCCCGACCCGCTGCTGCCCGGCGGTGGCGACGATATCACCCTGGGTCAGCGGGCGACCGTAGAAGGTGCGCTGGAGCGCGGCAGTGGAGCCTTGCAGCCGCAGGTTCTGCTGCGCGGGCGCGAACACGACGCGGGTCGCGGGCTTCGATTCGACGCGGCGCACCTCGACGAAATCGCCCGAGCCGACGCCAGCATTGGCGCGCTGAAGACCGTCGAGCCGAATGATCTCCAGCCCCTGATCCTCGGGATAAGGCAGCACCGCGCGCGCGGGCGTGGTCTGCTTGCCGACGATCTCGATCACGTCGCCCTCGCTCAGCCCCAGCGCCTGCATCAGCGTGCGCGGGACATGCGCGAGTCCGCGGCCGGAGTCCTCGGGCCGGGCGTTCGCCACCTGGATCTTGCGGGTGGGTGCGTCGACGTCGGCCATGCTGCTATCCTCGGCGGCGAACCGCCGCCAAGCGAGGGAGATAGGAACCGGGCACGCCGGTTGCGACCCACGAAAAAAGGGCCGCCCCAAAGGACGGCCCGTGAAAGTTTTAGGAGAGGATGCCTGAAAGGCAACGTCTATGTGCAGTGCAGCATGACATTCCACAAGTGCGAAAGACGGCGGCGCGATTGCGTTTCGCGCAATCTATGATGGCGACAGCGGCGGTTTGCGGTTGAACGTAATGTTGCGGCACGGCACGAAGTACCAGCACCGCCAACGGCGAGGACCGATGCGCCGCCTACCCCCGCTCACCGCCATCGAGGCCTTTGTCCAGGTCGCCCGGCTCGGCTCGATCAAGGCCGCCGCGCAGGAGCTCAGCCTGTCTGCGCCCGCGCTCAGCCGCCGGGTGCAGGCGCTGGAGCGGTTCATCGGCAAGCCGTTGTTCGAGCGGCGGCACCAGGCGCTCGGGCTCAACGGCGATGGCGAGCGGCTGCTCGCCGGGCTGTCGCCCGCGCTCGACAGCATGTCGGACGCGGTTGAGGGAATGACCAGCGGCACGGAGGTGCTGCGGCTGCGGCTCGGCGTGCTGCCCCTGTTCGCCTCGCAGCGGCTGTTCCCGCGCCTGCCCGAGCTGCGCGCCGCGCATCCCGAGCTGCACCTCGACATCGACACCGGCGCGCACGCGCTGTCCCGGCTCGGCGACGGGCTCGACGCGGCGATCGTGCTCGCGCGCGAGATCGACCCGGCGCTGGAGGCGACGCGGCTCGACCGCAATTCGGTGTACGTGATCGGCGCGCGGTCGCTGCTGAGCGGCCCCGACCCGATCACCCGCCCCGAACAGCTCGCGACGCTGACCGCGCTGCTCCACCGCGAGATGCCCGAAACGTTCAACAGCTGGAAGATCGCGGCCGGCGTCCCCGGGATCGAGCCGCTGGCGATCGACTATCTCGATTCGGGCGCGCTGATGCTGGAGGCGGCGGCGCAGGGGCTGGGCGTCGCGTTCATGCAGAAGTCGCATTTCGAGGACGCGCGTGACGACCGGCTCGCCGAACTGTTCGGCGTCGAGGTCGAGAGTCCGTACAGCTATTGGTTCGCCTGCCGCCCGCGCGCGCTGCAACAGCGGCCGGTGAAGCTGTTCCACGACTGGCTGCTCGCCACCTTCGGGCAGGCGTGACTTGCGCGGGGCAGCGGTGTAGCATAGAGCTATGACACCTTCCGGGGAGATTGCCGATGCGCCGCCTGTTGCTCGCCGCCGCCCTGCCGCTCGCAGGCTGCGGCAGTCACGCGGCCACCGCGCCGGGGGTGCCGGGCAGCGGCACCGGCCCCGCGCGTAGCTTCGCGGTCGCCAACTTCAGCACGGTCGAATCGACCGGGTCCGACGATGTCCAGATCGCGACCGGCACCGGCTTTTCCGTCCGCGCGGAGGGCGACCCGGGCGTGCTCGACAAGCTCCGCGTCGTCCGCAATGGCGCGACGCTTGAGATCGGGCGCTCGCCCGGGTTCACGTTTGGCGTAGGGCGCAAGACCAAGGTGTTCGTGACCATGCCCCGGATCGCGCGCGCGACCGTCGCCGGGTCGGGCGACATCGCCATCGACCATGTCGACGCGGACCGGTTCGATGGCGCGGTCGACGGCTCGGGCGACCTGTCGGTACGCGCGCTCAAGGTCGGCGCAGTGGCGGTAGCGATCCAAGGGTCGGGAGATATCGCGCTCGCAGGGGCGGCGCGATCGTTCGCCGCGATGCTGACCGGATCGGGCAATATCGACGCGCGCCACCTCAAGGCGGGCGAGGCCAACGTGACGCTGCCCGGGTCGGGTAACGTCCAGGCGGACGTGACGGGCAACGCCAAGGTCGATCTGAGCGGATCGGGCGATGTCGACCTTGGTGGCGCGGCGCGCTGCTCGATCAGCAAGACCGGGTCGGGATCGGTCCGCTGCGGCCGCTGACGCTCCTCGCCGCGCTCGCGCTGCTTATGCCGGGTGTGGCGGGGGCGGCGTCGCGGACCTACTCGGTAGCGAGCTTCGAGCGGTTGCGCGTCGACGGCCCAGTCGAGGTGCGGGTCGAGACCGGCACCTCGCCGCGCGCGAGCGTCGAGGCAGACGAGGCGCTGCTCGACCGCCTGACCGTGTCGCAGCAGGGCGAGACGCTGGTGGTGCGCGTCGCCGGCGGCGGTTGGGGCGAGCGCGGCGCCGCGGCGCGCTCCGACGGTCCGGCAGTGGTGACGCTATCGACGCCGACGCTCCGCTCGGCGGCGGTCAATTCGGGGGCGCGGGTGAGCATCACGGGGGTGAAGGGTCAGCAGATCAATTTGTCGGTCAACGGCGCGGGCGCGATCAGCGTCGCGGACGTCGACGCGGACCAGCTGCAGGCGACGGTGATCGGCGCGGGGACCATGACGCTGGCGGGCCGCGCCGCCCGCGCGCGCCTGCTCACCAACGGTCCCGGCACGATCGACG
>CAXSEO010000348.1:0-3864 GCA_964235525.1 uncultured Sphingomonas sp.
GCATCAGCACCGACTTGCCCGTCCCCGACCCGCCGACCACGCCCAGGATCTCGCCCTGGCGCACGTCGAGGTCGAGCCCGTCATGGACGACCTGATCGCCGAACGCGTTCTTCAGCCCGCGCACGCGGATGATCGGGTCGGCACCGGGGTCAAGGTCGCTCACAACCAGCCGATCTTCTCGAAGAACACCGCGAAGAACGCGTCGATCACGATCACCATGAAGATGCCCTGCACCACCGCCGCCGTGGTGCGGGTGCCGACCTGCTCCGCGTCCGCCTCCACCTGCATCCCCTGATAGCAGCCCGCGATGGCAATGATCGCGCCGAACACGGGCGCCTTGATCAGCCCGACATACAGGTCGGTGATCGGCACGACCTCGCGGATGCGCTCGATAAACGTCGCGGGCGGGATGCTTAGCGTCAGCCAGCACAGCAGCCCGCCGCCGATGATCGACAGCACGGAAGCATAGAAGCCGAGCAGCGGCATCAGCAGCACCGCCGCGATCGTGCGCGGGAGCACCAGCGCCTCGGTCGGCGACACGCCGATGACGCGCATCGCGTCGATCTCCTCGGTCAGCTTCATGGTGCCCAGCTGCGCGGCGAAGGCGGAACCCGAGCGGCCCGCGACCATGATCGCGGTCATGAGCACGCCCAGCTCGCGTAGGGTGATGCGGCCGACGAGGTTGATCGTATAGACCTCCGCGCCGAACTGCTGGAGCTGCACCGCGCCCTGTTGCGCGATGACAATGCCGATCAGGAAGCTCATCAGCCCGACGATGGGAAGCGCGGTGACGCCGACCTGCTCGAACTGCTGGACGACCGAGTTGAAGCGAAACCGCCGGGGCGGGTGCCACAGGCTGCGGATCACCGCGCCCGCCGCCAGCACGGTCGCGCCGGTGAAGGCTAACAGTCCATGTAGCGTTCCGCCCGCAGTGACGACCGCGTCGCCCAGCTCGCCCAGGACGCGCGCGACCGGGCTCTGCGGCACCGCGCGCATCGCCACCGGCTGGTCGGCCTTTTCGACCTGCTCGAACAGATGCTGCTTGTCGCCCGACAGCCCCTCGATCGTGGCGTGATGCTCCGCGGCGAAGCGGTGGACAACCCAGGCGCCGATCGTGTCGATCCGGTCGACCCCCGACAGGTCAACCGCGCGCACCTCGCCGTCGACGCCATGCAGCCGCTGCGACAGGCTGCCCAGCCTGGCGAGCGACAGGTCGCCCGAGAAGCGCAGCGTCCGCGCGTTCCCGGTGCCGTCCTCGGCGAAGTCAGCCATGCCGCTCATCCGCCTATGTCCTTGCGGCAATCGGGGGCTGACGGCAAGTCTCTCGCGAGGGGCCTAGAGCATCACGTCGAGCAGGTGAATGACGAGCCCCACCAGCCCGCCGACCAGCGTGCCGTTGACGCGGATATATTGCAGGTCCTTGCCGACCTGGTTCTCCAGCCGCCGGGTGATCGTGCGCGCGTCCCAGCCGCGCACCGTCTCCGACACCAGCCGGACGATCGCGTCGCCATAGTCCGCCGCGACGCCGACCACCGCGCGGCGGACGAAACGGTTGATCCGGGTCGCGAGCCGCCGGTCGCGGCGCAGCGTCTCGCCGATCTGGCGCAACGTCTCGCCCAGTCGCCCCGCCATCGCCCGCTCCGGGTCGCGCGCGATCGCGAGCAGCATCGCCCGCGCCTGTTCCCATAGCCCGTCTAGCCAGCGCTGCATCGCCGGGTTGGCGATCAGCTCGTTCTTGATCGTCTCCACGCGCGCCCGGGTGCGCGGGTTCTCCTTTAAATCGGCCGCGAACCGCTCGAGCCCTTCCTCGGCGCGCAGGCGCAGCGGATGCTCCGGGTTGACCGCCATCTCGGCGAGCAGCTTGTCGAGCGCACCGATCAGCCGGTTCGATACCTCCCGGTCGAGCCCGGTCCAGCGCAGGATCGAGCCCGCGCGCTCGTTGACCAGCTGCCGGATCAGCGCCTCGTTGGTCGCCACCGCGTTCGCGGCCCAGCGGATCGCCGCGTCGAGCAGCGGTTTGTGCCGCCCCTCCGCCATCGCCGCCGCGACCAGCTGCGCGAGGATCGGCGCCACCTCCGTGTCGTGGAGCCGCTTGCCGACCGCCGCCTTGAGCATCCCGCCGAGCTCGCGCGGGTCGAGCGCCTCAAGCATCGTCGCGACCAGCTTCGACGCGCCCTGGCGGAAGCGTCCGCCCGCACCCTCGGGCGGATCGGTCAGCCAGCGCGCGACCGCGCCCGCGACGTCGAGCCGCCGCGAGCGTTGCGCAATCACGCGGGGGACGAGGAAATTGTCGCGGAGGAACGTCGCGAGCGTGTCGCCGATCCGGTCCTTGTTGCGCGGCACGATCGCCGTGTGCGGGATGGGGAGGCCGAGCGGGTGGCGGAACAGCGCGGTGACCGCGAACCAGTCGGCCATGCCGCCGACCATTCCCGCCTCGGAAAAGGCGCGCACGAACCCGGCCCAGCCATAGGAGGGCTCGACCGCGCGCGCGATCACGAACAGCGCCGCCATGAACACGAGCAGTCCGGTCGCGACCCGCCGCATTCGCCGGAGGTCGGGCGGGGGCGCCTCGCGGGGCAGGGCGCGCGGGGCGGAGGTCATCGGGGCGCGCATCCCCGTCCAATCCGCGACGCGCGGCTTGGTTCACCCGGCGGGCGGGCTACTCCGCCGGCACCGGGGCGTCGCCGCCATAGCCGATCGCGCCCGGCCGCTCGACCGGGCCGATCACGGTCGAGCCGTCGTCACCCGGGCGATAGCTGAGCAGCCGCCGCCCGAGCCGGGGGCCGACCCATTGCTCGACCCCGATCGCGAGGCTGAACGCGGCGGGAACGATCAGCAACGTCAGCAGCGTCGACATGATCAGCCCGCCGATCACGGTGATGCCCATCGGCTGACGAAACGAGCCATCGCCGCTCAGCGCGAGCGCGGTGGGCACCATGCCCGCGACCATGGCGACCGTCGTCATCACGATCGGCTGCGCGCGCTTGTGCCCCGCGTCGATGATGGCGGTCGTGAGGTCCACACCCTTGTTCATTTCCTCCAGTGCGAAGTCGATCAACAGGATCGAATTCTTGGCGACAATGCCAAGCAGCATGAGCAGGCCGATGAAGACCGGCAGCGACAAGGGCTGGCCCGCGATCATCAGTGCGAGCAGCCCGCCGAGCGGTGCGAGCAGCAGCGAGCCCATGTTGACGAACGGCGGCAGGATGCGGCGGTAGAGCAGCACCAGCACCGCGAACACGAGGAACACACCCGACACCACCGCGACGAAGAAGTTGGCCGTCATCTCCGCCTGCAGCTTCTGCTGACCGAGTCTGAGTTCGGCGACGCCGACCGGCAGGTTCTTCATCGCGGGTAGCTTGTGGATGTCTTCCAGCGCCTGCGTGGCGAGCACATTGGGGGGCAGCGTCGCGCCGATGGTGATCTGACGCTGTTGCGCGACCCGCTCGATCTTGGTGGGGCTTGCGCCGAAGCCGATGGCGGCGACGACCGACAACGGCACCGATCCGCCCGCCAGCGTCGCGACGGGCAGGTTCTGGATCGTGGACAGCCGCTGGCGCGAGCTTTGCGCGAGCGCGACGCGGATCGGCACCTGTCGATCGGACAGCGAGAACTTGGCGCTGTTCTGATCGATGTCACCCAGCGTCGCGATGCGGATCGCGCTGGACAGCGCCTGCGTGGTCACGCCGAGGCTGGCGGCGAGGTCAAAGCGCGGCTTGATGACGATCTCCGGGCGCTTCAGGTCGCCGACAACACGCGGCGCCCCCACAGTACGAAGCGCCCGCATCTGGTCCCCGGGCGCGTTGGCGGCCTGCTCGAGCAGCGTGGGGTCATCGCCGCCCAACACCACCGTCCCCGGCAGCC
>CAXSEO010000349.1:0-3864 GCA_964235525.1 uncultured Sphingomonas sp.
GGCCAGGTCCTGCCAGACTTCGACGCCAAGGGCCTGCGGGGCGCGGTGGACGAGGCCAAGGGGCGGCTCGGCTCGGGCGTGGCGGTGCTGGTTACCACCAACGCGGGCCGTGCGTCGGTGGCGGTGGGCGTTACCGACGACCTCACCGCGACGTGGAGCGCGGTCGATCTCCTCCGCCGCGCGGTGGCCGCGCTCGGCGGGCAGGGCGGCGGCGGTCGCCCCGACATGGCGCAGGGCGGCGGGCCGGACGCCAGCAAGGCGGCCGAAGCGGTCGCGGCGGTGCGGGATGCGCTGGCGCTTTGACTTCGTCTGTCGCGAGGGTGGAGCGGGACGGGGGCCACTAACAAACATGTTGGAAATTCCGATAAGCGCGAGCCGCTGATAAGCAGTTCGACGAAGTTATCGCAGGCACCCCCCGTCCCACCAAAGCCCGCGCCAGCGCGAACAGTCCCTCGTCCGACAGATCAGCTTCTGCGATCGATTGTCCGGTCTCGTGCTCCAACCGTCGCAGGTAAGCTGCATATGAGCCGGCGGATGATGGCGTGCATCGACCGGAGTCGGTCAGGTACGAGCGGAACTCACCTTCGCGCACCCAGCACTCAAGCCCAACCGCCCATCGCGGTCTCGAGGTTCGCCCGCACCGCCTCGAAGAACTGCTCGGTGGTCATCCAGCGCTGCTCGGGGCCGATCAGGATCGCAAGGTCCTTGGTCATGTCGCCGTTCTCGACGGTCTGAACGCACACGCGCTCGAGCGTTTCCGCGAAGCGGGTGACGTCGGGCGTCTCGTCGAACTTGCCGCGGTACTTCAGCCCGCCGGTCCAGGCGAAGATCGACGCGATCGGGTTGGTCGAGGTCGCCTTGCCCTGCTGGTACTGGCGGTAGTGGCGGGTGACGGTGCCGTGCGCGGCTTCCGCCTCTACCGTCCGGCCGTCAGGGGTGAGGAGTACCGAGGTCATCAGCCCAAGGCTGCCGAACCCCTGCGCCACCTGGTCCGACTGCACATCGCCGTCATAGTTCTTGCACGCCCAGACGAACTCGCCGTTCCACTTCAGCGCGCTGGCGACCATGTCGTCGATCAGCCGGTGCTCGTAGACGATGCCCGCCGCCTTGAACCGCTCCGCGAACTCGGCCGCGAAGATCTCCGCGAACAGGTCCTTGAAGCGGCCGTCATAGGCCTTGAGGATCGTGTTCTTGGTCGACAGATACAGCGGCCAGCCGCGCCCGAGGCTGTAATGCATCGACGCGCGCGCGAAGTCGCGGATCGAGGCGTCGAGGTTGTACATGCCCATCGCGACGCCCGCGTCGGGGAAGTCGAACACCTCATGCTCGATCACTTGGCCGTCCTGGCCTTCCCACTTCATCGTCAGCTTGCCCGCGCCGGGGACGAGGAAGTCGGTTGCCTTGTACTGATCGCCGAACGCATGGCGGCCGACGACGATCGGGTGCGTCCAGCCGGGGATCAGGCGAGGCACGTTTCGGATCACGATCGGCTCACGGAAGATCACGCCGCCCAGGATGTTGCGGATCGTGCCGTTGGGCGATTTCCACATCTTCTTGAGGCCGAACTCGGTCACCCGCGCCTCGTCGGGGGTGATGGTCGCGCACTTCACCGCGACACCGTATTTTTGTGTCGCGTGCGCGCTGTCGACCGTCACCCGGTCGTCGGTCGCGTCGCGGTGCTCGATGCCGAGGTCGTAATAGTCGAGCTCGATGTCGAGATATGGCTTGATCAGGCGCTCGCGGATCCATTCCCAGATAATCCGCGTCATCTCGTCGCCGTCGATCTCCACGACGGGGGTTTTCACCTTGATCTTCGCCATGCGTTCGCATCCTTGTAAGCGGGGTTGGCGACGCCCTAAGGGGAGCGCGCGGCGCGATCAACCGGCCCGACGTTGCGGGTAAGGGGCGGGCCGGGTACATCGTCTCGAATGTCCTCGCTCCAGAAGCCGCCCCTCGCCACCACTACCGTCAAGTGGCGCTTCCCATCCGTCCACCCCAAGGGCCGCGTGTTCGTCGCGATCGCGGCCGGCGTCGCGCTGTTGTCGCTGCTGGTGTGGAAGGTGCTGTTCTGGCCGCTGGTGGGGCTGGCGATCTGGGTGGCGGCATTCTTTCGCGATCCCGTCCGCACCACCCCGCTCGGCGAGGACCTGATCATCGCGCCCGCCGACGGACTTGTCACCATGATCCAGCGCGTCGCCGTGCCGCGCGAGCTCGACGGGCCGAACGGGATCGCGCTCGCGCCGCTGGTTCGCGTGTCGATCTTCATGTCGGTGTTCGACGTCCATATCAACCGGACGCCGATCGCGGGCACGGTGACGCAGGTCGTCTATGTCTCGGGCCGGTTCCTCAACGCCGATCTCGACAAGGCGAGCGAGGAGAATGAGCGGCAGCACTTCGTTGTCGAGGGCTTCGACGGCCGCCGCGTCGGCTTCACGCAGATCGCCGGGCTGGTCGCGCGGCGGATCGTCGGATTCGTCAAACCGGGCGACATGGTCGCGACCGGGCAGCGCATCGGCTTGATCCGGTTCGGCAGCCGGGTCGACGTGTACCTGCCCGATGGCGTCGAGCCGCAGGTGATCCTCGGCCAGCGGACGCTGGCGGGTGAGACGATTCTGGGGCGAGTCAACGGTCGCGCGATGACCGGCGTCGCGCAGTAGCGGGCCGCGTGCGCTCGCCCCTTCGCCGCCGCCCGATCAGCGCCCGCCCGGGGCTGCCGCTGCGCGCGGTCGCGCCCAACGCGGTGACGGCGCTCGCGCTGTGCTCGGGACTGACGGGCGTTAGGTTTGGGATCGCGGGAGCGTGGGACAGCGCGGCGACGATGGTGGTTGTCGCGGGCGTGCTCGACGGCATCGACGGACGGATCGCGCGATTGCTTCACGGCGAGAGCCGGTTCGGCGCGGAACTCGATTCGCTGTCCGATGCGATCTCGTTTGGGGTCGCGCCCGCGCTGATCGTGTATCTCTGGTCGCTACAGGAGTCGCCGCGTATCGGGTGGATCTGTTCGCTGCTGCTGGCGGTGTTCTGCGCGCTCCGGCTGGCGCGGTTCAACGCCGCGATCGACGCGCAGCCGCAGCCGCACAAGTCTGCCGGTTTCCTGACCGGTGTGCCCGCGCCGGTGGCGGCGGGGCTGGCGCTGTTGCCGATGTTTGGTTGGCTATGGACGGGGCGGGATTTGCTACGCTCGCCGTGGCTGGTCGCGCCTTGGGTCGCGTTTGTCGCACTGCTAATGGTATCTAGCGTCGCCACTTTCTCGTGGCGATCGCTCAAATTGCGCCGGAACGTGCGATTCGAGGCATTGGCCGTGATCGTCTTGCTGGTGGCCGCGCTCGTATCCGCGCCATGGCCGACATTGAGCATCGTCAGCCTGATCTATCTCGCATTGCTGCCGTTCAGCGTCGCAAGCTATGCGCGCATCAGGCGACCGCGCGCCAGCCTGGCATCGGGCGCGACGCCGCCGACCAGCGCCTGACCGCGATCCGCCGCTCCGCCTGCACCAGCTGGGTAAGCGGCGCGAACGCGATCTCAGGGTTCCCCGCCGCAAGGCTGAGGATTCGTCTCCATTGTGGTGCCACCGACGTGTAGATCGCCCCGCCAGCTACCGCCGCCGCGCCGGAGAATGCCAAACTTGCCAGAACCTGCATCACCATGTCCGCCTCCGTTGGGCCGCGACCTGTCTTGTCAACGGCATTAATGACTCAATACCGGAACAAGTTCCTCGAACGCTGGAATCGCAGGCTTTTTCTCTCGCCGTCTGCGATCAGCGCTACTCCGAATCGTGCTTCGATCTCCTGTTGAACACGGTATGTTCCTAATGCGTTCCAACTGTCAACTGCTTGTGTTTCGGCGCGGGCGCGACTAATGCGC
>CAXSEO010000350.1:0-3844 GCA_964235525.1 uncultured Sphingomonas sp.
GTGTTCATCGACGATCTCGGCGTCGACGCGGCCGGAGAGGCCCGCGCACTCCGTTCGCTGCTGGAGGGCGGGGCGGAGGCGCGGCCCGCCAACGCGCGGCTGTTCGTCACCAGCAACCGCCGTCATCTCCAGCCGCGCGCGATAGCCGAGCAGGCGGAGGCGGTAAACGCACGCGATACGCTCGACGACCAGCTTGCGCTCGCGGACCGGTTCGGGCTCAGCCTGGGCTTCCACGCGGTCGACCAGGATGCGTATCTCGCGATCGTGCGCGGCTACGCGGAGGCGCACGCGCTGCCGTTCGACGCAGCGGACGCGCTCGGCTGGGCGGTGCAGCGTGGCAGCCGGTCGGGGCGGGTGGCGTGGCAATATGCGGTGGAGCTGGCGGGGCGAATGGGGCGAGCGATCTAGGCAGCCCCACGCCGGAGCCGTCGCAGACGTCGCCTGCCGTGAACGACTCGAACAATCTCGATGGCGTCCGGTACGATGCGGTAAAGGACAAGGTAGGCACGAACGGGCGCACTTCGGGCATCGGGTGCCAATTCAGGCCGCGCCCGCCTGGACTAGGGCTGGGCAGCGATCCGCTCGATCTTGGCGGTGATCTCCCCGATAAGCCGGGTCGCAGCGTCTGGGTTGTGCTGAGCCACATATAGCCAGATCGCATCCAGATCGGTGGCCGCGAGCGGCTGGCGGCGCACATTCACTGTTAGGCCGCGCGCGCCTGTGCTTCCCGCATTTCCGCCAGTTTGGCCATGCCGCGCCGCCTGATGTCTTCCACGTCGAAGTTTCCGGCGATCGGAGGGCCGCTCGCCATGCCCTCGTCCCAGAGCTGCTTGATCTCTTCCTCGGTGTAGTTCTCGGCGAGCACCCGGACTCCTTCGTCCTGATCGTCATTCCAGTCCTGAAGCAGCATCAAGGCGTAATGGATCACCTCCGCGTCGTCGCTGAACCGCTTCTCCGCCAGCAACCGATCGACCAGGCCGACCTCGTTCCTGTCCAGGTCCACGCTGATCCGTCGCATCTCGCCCATGTCTCACCTCCACTCGCGCGATACCACGCCTAGGCCAGCGCCTCCACCTGCTCGGCCAGCTCCAGCCAGCGCAGCTCGGCAACCTCCTTGTCGGCGCGCGCGGTCTCGATCGCGGTCATCAGGCGGGCGAACGCGGCGGGATCGCGGGCGTAAAGGTCGGCGTCGGCGAGCCGAGCTTCGTCGCGCGCGATCGTGGCGTCGATCGCCTCGATCCGCTTGGGAAGCTGGTCGTAGTCGCGCTGGTCCTTGTACGACAGCTTGACGCGGGACGGCGGCGTGATCGAAGGCGCATCTGCTTTGGAAGCAGAGGGTCGCTTCGCCTCTATCCTCGGTTTCCGCTTGCGCTCCCAATCCTCATAGCCCCCCGCGACCACGTCCACCGTCCCCGACCCGTCGAGCCCCAGCGTGACCGTCACCGTGCGGTCGAGGAAGTCGCGGTCGTGGCTGACGATCAGCACCGTGCCGTCGTAATCCGCGATCACCTCCTGCAACAGGTCGAGGGTCTCGAGGTCGAGGTCGTTGGTCGGCTCGTCGAGCACCAAGAGGTTCGAGCGCCGCGCGAACTCGCGCGCCAGCAGCAGCCGCGAGCGTTCGCCGCCCGAGAGCGAGCCGACCTTGGCCTCGATCATGTTGGGGTCGAACAGGAACTCCTTGAGATAGCCGTGGACGTGCTTTTTGACTCCCAGCACCTCGATCCAGTCGCCGCCGTCCGCCAGCACGTCGCGCACGCTCTTCTCCGGGCTCATCAGGCGGCGCTGCTGGTCGATGACGACGCCGTCGAGCGTCTTGGCGAGCTTCACCTCGCCACTGTCGGGCGCGAGCTCGCCGGTCAGCAGGCGAAGCAGCGTGGTCTTGCCCGCGCCGTTGCGCCCGACGATGCCGATCCGGTCCCCGCGCGTGACGCGCAGGTTCAGGTCGCGGATAATGGTGCGGTCACCATACGCCTTCGTCGCGTGTTTCGCGTCGATCACCGTTCGGGTCCGCACGTCGTCGGTGCCGATCGACAGGTTCGCCGCGCCTTGCGGCCCGAGCATCGACGCGCGTTCGGCGCGCATCTCCTTGAGCTTGGTCAGTCGTCCCTGGTTGCGGCGGCGGCGGCCGGTGACGCCGCGCTGGAGCCAATGTTCCTCCAGTTTCAGCCGGGCGTCGAGCTTTTCGGCCGCGCGTTGCTCCTCGGCATAGACCTGGTCGGTCCACGCCTCGAACCCGCCGAAGCCGATCTCCGCGCGGCGGATCGCGCCGCGGTCGAGCCACAGCGTCTGGCGCGTGAGGCGGGTCAGGAAGGTGCGGTCGTGGCTGATGACGACGAACGCGCCCGTGAAGCGCGCCAGCCACGCCTCCAGCCACTCGATCGCGGCGATGTCGAGATGATTGGTCGGCTCGTCGAGCAGCAGCACGTCCGGCTCCTGCGCCAGCGCGCGAACGATCGCGGCGCGGCGGCGCTCGCCGCCGCTCGCGTTCGCCGCCTCGCGCGTGAGATCAATGCCGAGCTGGTCGGCGATCGCGTCCGCCTCGTGCCGGGGCGGCGCGTCGGCACCGGACAGGACGTAATCGAGCAGGGTCGCGTGCCCCGCCAGGTTCGGATCCTGTTCGAGCAGTACGACGCGGGTGCCGGGCACGATCGTCCGCCGGCCCTCGTCGGCGTCGATCGTGCCCGCGATCAGCTTGAGCAGCGTGGTCTTGCCCGCGCCGTTCCGCCCGATCAGCGCCAGCCGGTCGCGCGCGCCGATGAACAGGTCGAGGTGACGGAACAGCCAGCCCGAGCCCTGGATCAGCCCGAGGTTCTCGTAGGACAGGATGGGAGCGGCGGCCATAACTGGCGACGTAGGGGCGGCCCCCACGCGCGGCAAGCGAAGCCGCCTATTCACAGGCTGTTCAACGCGCCCCGTCGATATACATGGGCATGATGCTTCCCGCCCTCCTCCTCGCGCTCGCCGCGCCCGCGCCGCAGCAGCGGCGCGAGCAGGATCAGGCGTGGGCGGCGGCGCGCAGCGGGCGCATCCTGCCGCTGAAAGAAGTCGAGCGGCGGGTGCTGCCGACCATGCACGGCGCGCAATATCTGGGCGTCGAGTTCGACGCGGACAGCGCGGTTTACACGCTCAAGTTCCTGCGCGATGGCGCGGTGATCTGGGTGGAGGTCGACGGTCGCTCGGGGCAGATCGTCGGTCGCACCGGGCGATAACAGGGGAGAATGCCATGCGGGTGCTGATCGTGGAGGACGAGCCCAATCTAGGGCAGCAGCTCAGGAACACGCTGGAGGGCGCGGGCTATGCGATCGACCTCGCCACCGATGGCGAGGAGGGGCATTATCTCGGCTCAAGCGAGAGCTATGACGCAATCGTGCTCGACTTGGGGCTGCCGGAGGTCGACGGGCTGACCGTGCTCGACCGCTGGCGCAAGGAAGGGCGAGCCGCGCCGGTGCTGGTGCTCACCGCGCGCGACAGCTGGTCGGACAAGGTGGCGGGGCTCGACGCGGGCGCGGACGATTACTTGGCCAAGCCGTTCCAGACCGAGGAGCTGATCGCCCGGTTGCGCGCGCTGATCCGCCGCGCGTCGGGCAATGCCTCGTCCGAACTGACGGCGGGCGACATCCGGCTCGACACGCGCAGCGGCAAAGTGACGCGGGCGGGCGAGGCGATCAAGCTGACCGCGCAGGAGTATAAACTCTTGTCGTACCTGCTCCACCACAAGGGCAAGGTGGTCAGCCGCACCGAGCTGATCGAGCATATCTACGACCAGGATTTCGACCGCGACTCGAACATGATCGAGGTGTTCGTGACGCGGATCAGGAAGAAGCTTGGGCAGGACGTGATCACC